>JAUWME010000014.1 GCA_030613285.1 Candidatus Zymogenus sp.
AACCTCCGAAGGCTGAGCCGTCAGATTTACAGTCTGATCCCTTTGACCACTCGGGAACCCCTCCGCATCCTTATGTAAAAGACCTTAAAAATAAAAACCTTTGCATCCCCAACCGGAAAACATCGGCAAGGACTCAAAACAACTGGCACTTATTAGGAAGTCATCAACCCAAAATATGCCACCCCCCCAACAAAATGTGCCAGCAGTGATTGGAGCTGGCGATGGGATTTGAACCCGCAACCTGCTGATTACAAATCAGCTGCTCTACCGTTGAGCTACGCCAGCAATAGTTATTTTGTACTCAATCTTACAATTTTATAGGAAAAGGGGATTTGTGTCAAGTCTTTTTTAAATAAATTATTGGTTGATTTAATAAATTCTATCATCTATAGTGAAAGAACTTCAAATTAGATTCGATTCAAATGATAATAGTAAGACCATATAAAAAAAATGATAGAGAAGATGTACTTCATGTCTGCCACAGAACGGGGTACTTTGGTGAGGACGCCTCCCCACACTTTGGAGATGAGACTCTCTTCGGGTTGATTTTTGCCTCGTACTATATTGATTATGAGCCGGACAATTGCTTTGTTGCTGATTGTGATGGTAAAGCCGTGGGTTATATTATTGGCACTCCCGACACTATAACCCAGCAGGAGGAATTTAACCACCTGATTATCCCAAAAGTTTTAAGGCGGATGTTCCCAAAGACGCTTCTTTCCAACCCCAGGGATGTGATATTTCTTTTGGGCCTTCGGGGATTTGCAAAATTTGAGGATGAGCTTTATGCCGGCAACCTACTTCAGAAATTTCCAGCGCACCTTCATATTAATCTCCTCGCTGAGCATCAACGAGGTGGACTGGGGGGGGAGCTGCTTGGCGCTTTTGAGGAAAAGATGCAAGAAAAAGACGTCTCAGGGATACACCTTGTTACTACCGACGCCAACAAGAAAGCTGTCCCTTTTTATAAAAAGAATGGGTACGAGATAATCAAAGAGCTTGAAAACATCATGTGGGAGAGGAAGTCTGTGCAGAAATCAAAGGCACTTGCCTTCGCAAAGGATATTGCGAAGGAGATTTAGTAAGTAGTTTTATTGATATTTCCTCTACCTTATTCTTGAAGCTCCTCAATGACCCTCTCTGCTGCTGTCTTGGGTTCTTTTGCCTCAATTATGGGCCTTCCAATTACGATGTAATCTGCCCCGGCGTCAAAGGCATTTTTTGGCGTCATCACCCGCTTTTGGTCATCTGCTGTTGACCAGTGTGGGCGAACTCCCGGTGTTACGATGAGAAAATCTTTTCCTAAATGTTTTTTGATGGTACGAACCTCGCTGGGAGAGGAGACAACTCCGTCAAGACCTGCATCTTTTGCCGTGGTTGCAAGGTTCATTACCGAATCCTCGATGGATGCAGAAATTCCAATGTTTGAAAAACCCGCCTCGTCAAAGGAGGTCAAGACAGTTACGGCTATTACCTTCGGGGGATTTTTGCACCCTGCTGCGGCATTGGCGGCCGCTTTCATCATCTCCGCCCCCCCCAGGGCGTGGACGTTGATTATGGATGCATTAAGCGATGAGGCGCTTCTGACCGCCCCCGCTGCCGTGTTTGGGATATCAAAGAACTTGAGGTCCAAAAAGACCTTTGCCCCATGACCTGTTACCATCTTTACCACGTCGGGTCCACAGGCCGTAAAAAGCTCAAGACCCACCTTGAAAAATGAGATGACCCCCTTGAGGTCCTGGACAAGCTCCTCCGCTCTCCCGAAATCTCCAACATCAAGGGCAACGATTATCCGCTCTTCAACTCTGCTATTTTTGCCATTACCATTACTATTATTACTGTTCATAATCTTTTAAGAACTCATCAAGAAACCCAATCCTCTTTTCAACCCTCATTCTTTCGGATACAATAATACTTTTGACATCAGAGATTGCCCTTTTAAGATCGTTGTTTACCACAAGATATTCAAATCCGTAGGCCTCTTTGACCTCCTTTCTGGAATTTACAAGCCTTTTCTTAATATCCTCATCGCAGTCAGTGTCTCTGTTTGTGAGCCTTCTCAAAAGCTCATCCATATTTGGTGGTAGGATAAATATCGCCACAGCCTCAATCTTTTTCCGTATCTTTGCCGCCCCCTGAACGTCAATGTCAAGAACCACATCAGTGCCTTTTTCGATATATTGAGCTACTTCATCCTTTGATGTCCCATAGAGATTTCCGTGGACGTTTGCGGTCTCAAGAAACTTCCCATTTTTTTCCATTTTGAGAAACTCATCTTTCGAGACAAAAAAGTACTCGGCTCTGTCCCTCTCGGTTCCCCGGGGTTTTCTTGTGGTGTGGGAGACACCAACGTGGATTTCTGGAAATTGACTTGCAACCTTCGCTGCGATGGTGGTCTTGCCCGCACCCGATGGAGCCGAAAATATAAAAACCGTTCCTTTTGTTGACATCCCTTTCCCCGGAGATAGTTTTATTTCAATGGAGTATTTTAATAGTAAAAGTTATTGCATCTAAAAAATAGCATCGTTAAGTCAAGTAGGTTAATTTGCGTGTTAATTTGATGATACGGTAAAATCGACCTCTCCCACATGGGAGGATTCCATACGTTGGGCTATAGTTTCGGTCTGGATGGCGGAGAGGATGACGTGGTGGGAATCAGTAATTATTATCGACCTTGTCTTTCTGCCGTGGGTAACATCAATCAATAGCCCGGACTTTCTCGCCTCCTCCCTCAATCTTTTCATGGGCGATGAATCGGGGTTGATAATTGCTACAACCCGACTTACCATGACGGTGTTTCCAAAACCGAGGCTCAATAGCTTAAACTTTGTTGCCATTTGTTTTCCGTTCAATAAACCTCACTCAATATTTTGAACCTGCTGTCTCATCTTTTCAATTTCTACCTTCGCTCCAACCACAAGACCCGATATTGCCTCCGCTGTTGCCTTGCTGCCAATGGTGTTTATCTCCCGAAACATCTCTTGCAAAAGAAAGTCGAGCCTCTTTCCCGCGGGGCTTCCTGCAGTAATCGCTCCGCGAAAGCCTTCGATATGGCTTTTTAGCCTCACGCATTCCTCGGTAATGTCCGAGCGTTCGGAATAGATGACAACCTCCTGCTCGATTCTGCCGGGATCAGCCCCCTTTTCCACCAACTCGCTTATCCTTTTGGTAAGACGCTCGCGGTAGCTCTCGATCATCCCCACCGTGTTTTTTTCAATCTCGGCTGTAATGTCCTGAATGTTTTCAAGACGCTCTTCCATATCCTTCTTGAGTTCAGCCCCTTCTCTCTCCCTCTCTTTTACAAGATTGTCAAAAACACCATCAAGGGTTTTCTTGAAACTCTCCCAGAGGTCTTCAATATCCCCCCCGTCGATGTCAAGAAAAACGACCCCCTTCATTCGAACGAGGGAATCAAGCCCCACATCACCCTCGATTTTGAGATTATCCTTCAGAGCATTTAAGATATTCGTATATTCATTGGCAAGATCGAGATCAACTCTGGGTTTTCCAGCCCTCACCTCTCCCGGAACCTCATTGACCCAAAACTCAATACGTCCTCTGTCAAACCTATCCTTTATTCTCTTGATTATCTTAAGCTCCCAGGGATCGAATTTCTTTGGGAGCTTTACCCGAAAGTCGAGGTAGCGGTGGTTAACTGACTTTACACTGATGTGATACTGTCCACCCTCGCCATCCCAAACTCCATCGCCATATCCGGTCATGGAGTAGATTTCGCCCATTTTGTATACCTTTCTATTTATTAATCATCTCGCATATTCTATCCGAACCCAGGGGTGGTGTCAATAATTACGTTGTTTGATTTGCTGTCAATTTCCACTTTATTAGATTTTGTCCTCTACTCTTCGTTCTCTACTTTTTGTTCTCTACTTTTAACATTTCAATAGTTCCTCTTTATGCCCTTGTGATAGTTTAGAATTTATTACTTGATAATGATAAATTCAAACTCACTGCCGATCCTTCGTGCCCTTTCTTCTCGTTGCCCTCAATTTATCTTTACTATTCAAGGCGGAGTGGATGGCATCTTTGAGCCGCACATCGGAAACAACGGCCGTTCCCACCTCCCCCACCACAATCCCAGCGGCATAGTTGGATATAAATGCGGCGTCTCGCATCATGGCGCCAGAGGCCACGGACAAAGTCAGGGCAGATATAACAGTATCGCCAGCACCGGTAACATCAAAGACATCTCTTGCCACAGTGGGGATATTGACGACATCGCCCCCATCCTCAAAGAGCGTCATTCCATCCTCTCCCCGGGTGATAAGGACGTTTTTACAATTCAATCTCTCCAGAATAAGCTCCCCTGTTTTTAAGAGAGACGCCTCATCAACAATCTTCACACCCACCGAATCTTCCGCCTCAAAATGGTTGGGGGTAATAACTGTAACATCTTTGTAGCAGAAAAAATTTTCAACCTTCGGGTCAACAGAGAGGATAAGGTCGTGTTGTCTGGAAATCTCCACCAACTCCTCGACCAACTCAACGTCTATGACCCCCTTGCCGTAATCAGCCACCACCACGGCATCGATTTTATCTGCTAAAGAGCGGGTATATTTTAAGATTTTATCCTTAACACTTTCGTCAATCGGCGCCTTATTCTCCCTGTCGAAGCGCACCACCTGCTGTTGATGGGCAATAACCCTCGTTTTGATGGTTGTGGGTCTCTGCTGATCTTGTATAAGCCCCTTCGTCTCTACCCCAATTCTTTTGTGCTCGTCAATCAGATATCTTGCCATGCCGTCTTTCCCGACAACACCGGCAACATAAACCCCTCCCCCCAGTGCCTTGATGTTGTTGACAACATTTGCCGCACCGCCCAAGAGACGCGTCTCCCTTATTACTTCCAAAACCGGCACAGGGGCCTCAGGCGATATCCTTTCCACCTTTCCCCAGATGAATTCATCCACCATCACGTCCCCAACCACAAGTACCCTGGCCTTTGGAAATTCATCAATAAACCCTATGAGGTCAATTGTAGGATATATTTCCTCTATTGTCATAACACCACTTCCATTTTTTTGCCGATTTTCACTATATTCACATCCTCGACTTAGTTGAGTATCTTGAAAATTGCAATAGCTATCTACCCGACTGCCCAACTACCCAAATAGCCAGACAACCCAAGGCTGACCCCCGCACAAGTTCTCATCAACATTGGACGCAAAAAACCGCGACCTTACACCTGTTGTTTGATCCCGCGAAGCCCCCAAGAGATGGGCATCCCCACAATAAACCAGAAAGCAAGTCTTCCGTATCTCTTCACTCGGATCCTGAATGCGCCTATAAGGCAGAATGTCAGAAGACACAAGAGAAGGTTGATAATCAGACTTATCAGCACCTTAAAAAAGAGACCCACACTAAACGTAAAGGCATAGATGTGGGAATGGTTCTTTTTCATGTAGCTTATCGATGAAATAAAATATTCAATTTTTGACCTTATGGGATATTTTTTTGCGGTCTTTCCCAGATGGTGAACTATCTTTGCATTCGGCAAAATCGATACGCGGTACCCACCCCTCTTCATACGAAGACACCAATCGGTCTCCTCCATGTAGAAGAAGAATCTTTCGTCGAGGGCACCGATTTTCTCAATGGCCGATTTCCTGACCACCATCACCGCCCCGATTATCGAATCTACATCAATTGGACTATTCACATTGTCGACTTTACCCTGATACTTCTTTGGAAACAGAAGCTTCAAAATCGATTTGTTGAAGACCTCGGTAACTATCCCCGGAAATACTGCTACACTGTTCTGGGGTTTGCCGTCCGGGCCAATCAACCCACCGGTGCATATCCCCACGTCAGCGTTTTTGTCCATATATTCACTTATCTTATACATCACATTCGGGGTCAATTCAATGTCGGTATTCATCAAAACAATATATTTCCCTTCTGATAGTTTAATACCCTTGTTGATGGCGGCGGCAAAACCGAGGTTAGTCCCGTTTTCAATTATCCTTGTTGACGGATAGTTCTCTTTTATAAAATCAATGCTTCCATCGACAGAACCGTTATCGGACAATACTATTTCGTAGTCACCCGCTTTTAGATTATCGGCGATGGACTTAAAGCAGGGCGCAAGGATATCCCTGTTGTTGAAACTGGCTATTACAAAAGAGAATCGCGGCATTGTCAAAAAAACTCCAGAAAAGATACTATTAAACTCACAAAAATAACTTTACAAAAATGACTTCACGGTTTGCAAAAGACCTTCTGTAAAATCGACTTCAACCTCATACCCGATAAGTTCTCTTGCCATTTTGATGTCTCCAAGAGAGTGCTTTACGTCACCTTCTCTCGCTGGCTTGTAGGTTGGTTTGACGTCTATCCCAACGATCTTACAAATAACTTTCGATAGCTCATTGACAGAAAGACGCTCCCCTGTGGAGATATTCATAGATTGCCCAAAACATTTTTTGGATTTTACTGCAAGTAGATTTGCATTTACGGCGTTTTTTACGAAGGTAAAATCCCTCGACTGCTCGCCGTCGCCGTAGATTATCGGTGATTTTCTATCCTTTATCCTCGTTATAAACTTTGGAACCACAGCAGCGTACTCCGAATTTGGGTCTTGTCTTGACCCAAAGATATTGAAGTAGCGAAGTCCCACGGTAGGAAGCCCGTAAGCAAGATGGAAAACTCGGGCATAGTGTTCCCCCATAAGTTTTTGAGCAGCGTATGGCGAGAGGGGCTGCGGTTTCATCTCCTCAATCTTTGGCAGAGTGGGCGTGTCGCCGTAAACCGAAGATGAGGATGCATACACAAAACGTTTTACACCTTCATCTTTCGCCGCAATAAGGAGTTCCAGCATCCCGTTAATGTTTACATCGTTGGTAAATTTTGGTTCCTCCACCGACCGTGGCACAGACGGCACCGCCGCTTGATGAAAAATTACATCGACACCTTTGACCGCCTTTCGCACTGTCGCGGTGTCTCTTATATCCCCCTCGATAAATGTAATATCATCCATAAAGCTTTTAATATTTTCAATTTTTCCGCTGTAGAGATTATCCAGCACCCGCACCTCTTCCCCTTTTGCTACAAGCTCTTCTACGATATGAGACCCAACAAACCCAGCTCCCCCAGTAACCAGAAATTTCATTTTTATTCCATCCATTTTATATAATACCAGTGGCCCTTCTGTACGATACTCCAAGATCGAGGCAAACCTTCTGAATATCCACAATCTTATCTTCAGATATATTTCTAACAGCGATTATTACCTCATCCACACTATTTTTCTCAAGTACTTTTTTAAGATTCCTTCTGGTTCCCAAAACCTTGATGCCATTTATCTTTAGACCCACTTTATTAGTATCATCGTCGATAAACCCAAGGGGTCTCATGTTCAAATCATCGTTGTTTAATATTTCCTTTAAAACCGCATTGCCCGAATCGCCAGCGCCAAAAATAACTATTCTCTTATCGGCACTCTTCACTTTTTGATGCGTAAAATACTCTTTAAACCCCTTAAGGCTTACCAACCTTGCTGAGACAAAAAACACCAGCAGGAGGAAATAGACAATCATCACCGACAACGAATATCCCTTAAAGAACGTAAAGAGGAAAAGCACAATCATCGATGACAAAGTCCCCACGAGGGCTGCCTGAACAATCTTTGCAATATCCCGAAAGGCAACATACATCCAGAGCCCTCGATAAATCCCGAAAAAATAAAAAGAGATCATCTGGGAAAAGATAATAATTGGAAGTGATCTGGCGATGAGCCGACCTTCGTTAATATCGATGGATCCTTCCCGTATTACAATATATGCAAGGACGTATGAAACCACAATTATCAAACAGTCTGCGAAAATCTCAACCAGCCTCCCACTCTTCCCCACAAAAAACGACGCAAAATGAAGTCGTTCAGCGTTAAGCTCATCTTTCTCCTCACCTTTCTTAAGCCCCTTTATGTCCACACCGGAGAGAAAAATCCCCAAAAGAATCAGGAAAATGAGAGATATAATAATAAGCGATGTAACCATCAGAGAATCGGCCGCAGGCACAGCATAGAGCACGGCAAAGACTCCAAAAACCAAGGAGAAGAGATATATCAACAAAACCGTATTTCTCTCCGAAAGCCCCAAAGTAACCATTCGGTGAGAAGTATGGTCTTTTCCCCCTTGGGAAATTGGACGCCCAGAGAGTACGCGAAGAATTGTAACAAAGGTGGTGTCAAAAATGGGAACTGCCATCACAAGAATCGGAACAACCATAATGATGATGAGATTGGACATCTGGGTCATCGTCCCCACAATAGTTATTACCGAGAGATAAAAGCCGATCAGAAGCGCTCCGGAATCACCCAGAAAAATCCTGGCAGGTTTAAAATTGTATCGGAGAAAACCCAACGCCGCACCCGCCATAATCGCAGAGAGGAGCGCCGTGTGTACCCAACCCATACTCATGGAAAGGAGAAAAATGCAAATAGACGATATCACCGCAGTCCCGGAGGAGAGACCGTCCATGTTGTCTATGAGGTTATACGCATTGGTAACGGCAATAATCCAAAAAATAGTGAGGGGAATCCCAATTATGGGATTAAAAAACTCGGAAGACACCCCGTATATTATTACCACAACGGCGGCAACCACCTGAAAAAATATCTTCGTTCTGGGCTTTATGTATGTGAAATCATCTACAAGCCCCAGGACAAAAATAACCGTCATCCCAACAAGGAGACCCAAAACAACAGAGGGGGACATCCAGAGCGATATTTCATCGGCCAAGGGGCCCAGTTTTAAAAAGCCAAGTTTTGAAATAATTGATGGGCCAAAAAATACCAATATTGTAACAACCAGCGCGATATAGACCGCAATCCCCCCCATCTTTGCCGTGGGTTCACTATGCCAGCGATCCTCTTTCGGTTTCTCAATCCACCCTGCTCGGTTTGCCACAAAGATCATAATCCTCGTGCCTAAAAGCGAAAGTGCAAGAGCAAGACCAAAGGCCAAACCGGCTGTTGTAAGTACTTTAACCATTTATTTTTCGTAAAACTCCACGACATCTTTTATGATATCATCAATTTTGTTTTCAGGAACGTATCCGATAAGTCCCTTAACCTTTGCAAGATCGGGGCGACGCTGCTGCATATCCTCAAACCCTTTCCCGTATGCTTTCTCGTAAGGAATATGCTCGATAACCGACTTACTTTTTGTATAGTCAATTATCTTCTGGGCAAGATCGTTAATTGTAATTTCATCGGAACTCCCAATATTAACGATCTCCCCGACAGCATCATCGCAATCCATCAAACCCATCAATGCCCCAACCACATCATTTACGTGAGAAAAGCACCTTGACTGATTACCGTCTCCAAAGACCGACAGTGCCTTTCCCAAAAGTGCCGACTTTACAAACGTCGGGATAACCATCCCGTAACGTCCCGTCTGGCGGGGCCCTACAGTGTTAAAGAGGCGAACAATAGTTACGGGGAGCCCTTTCTCGTCGTAGTATGCAAGGGCCAAAAATTCATCCACAGCCTTGGAGCAGGCATAGGCCCACCTCCTCTTGCTCGTAGGCCCAAGCAAGAGATCGTCCCCCTCACTCAAACTTCCCCCACCCTCCTTGATATCCATCGCTTTTCCGTAAACCTCTGACGTTGAAGCCACAATGATTTTTTTCTTAAATAGGTTTGCCATCTTAAGGACCACCTCAGTCCCCCTGACGTTTGTTTCAATAGTCTCCACAGGGTTTTCCATTATCAACTTGACGCCCACAGCCGCCGCCATATGGTAAATCACGTCGCATTTTCCTACGAGCTCATTCATCACTCCCTCGTTTAGAACCGAGTCGGTTACCAGATGGAGGTTCTTGTCAAAACGAATTTTCTCGATGTTTTTGAGGCTTCCCGTAGAAAGATTGTCAATTATATAAACCTCATCGCCTCTTTTGATGTGCTCCTCAGAAAGGTAAGAGCCGATAAATCCAGCTCCGCCTGTAATTAATACTTTCATACCAAATCCATTGAATTCAAATAAAGATTACTAATATCTCCTACGAGTCTTTCATATGCAAAGTTCTTGTAAGCAAAACTTCTTGCCTTTTTAATATGGCCATCGGCCGGGCCATCGCCTGAGAGGATAATCGAAAGGGCGTGGGCAAGTCCTTCACCATCCCCTGAAGAAATTATCACTCCTCGCTCAACAATTCTAACTCCATTTATAGCTTTGCCACCATTGATATCATCGCCACTATCAACATGAACTTCCACCTCAGCCCCCCCCAGAAGCTCCGGAACACCCCCCACGGCAGTTGCCACAACCGGAATACCAGCCGCCATAGCCTCAATAACCGTAACGGGCGTACCTTCGTTGTTGGAAGTTAGCACAAGCAGATCAAGGGCATCATAAACCTCTCCCATCTCTTTGACCCACCCAACAAATGTAACTTTCTCCTCAATACCAAGCTCACGGGCATAATCTTCCAGCTCCTCCTTTAGCTCCCCATCACCCACAACAAGAAACCTGACAGGAACCGCCCCGTCCCTTTTGAGATAGAGCGATGCCCCCAAAAGAAAAAGGCGATGGTTTTTTATGTCGGTCAATCTCCCCACAATACCCACAAGCTTCTCCCCGTCTTTCAATCCTGCATCCGCCTTTATTGCGCCACCTCTGCCCTTCGAATCCTCAATAAACTGAAAATCAAACCCAAGGGGTATTATCTCAACCTTCCTTTCGGAAACCACCCCGTATTTTAAAGAGATATCGTCCTTTTGGCTCTTGTTAAGCACAATCAATCTTTCGCACAAAAGGGCCAGTCCCTTTTCAATATATTTGAAAACCCGGGTTTTTGCCGGGCCAAAATAGCCATAAAAAAAATGTCCATGAAAAGTGTGAAATATCTTAATTCTCTTTCCACGAAAAATCAAGACAACCTTTACGATGGCCCCCGCAAACCTCCCCAACATCCCCGCCTTTCCCAAGTGCGTGTGTATTACATCGGGTTTTTCCTTTAGGATCAAAGCAAAAAGCTGAAAAAACGCATTGATATCTTGAAAGATGCTTATCTCCCTGCCAAGACCCGATACAAATTTCGGCTCAATGCCATATTTTTCTGCAAGGTAACCCATATCCCCCTCGTTTTCTCCCACTTCCCCGGCAACCAAAACAGACTCAAAGAGTTCTGGATCAAGGTAACGGGTCAGCAACACAGAGTGGATTGCAGGCCCTCCCACGTTAAGCCTTGTAATAATTCTCAAAACTTTTATTTTCTTCATCAGCCTTATTATAACACTGCTTTCGTTTAATACAACCCCGTTAAAACAACTCTGTTATATACAATATTTGCGGATAAAACCTACTTGTCACGCCCAAAAATCTCAACAAAAAGCTCCCCGCCGTCCTCAATAACATCCCCAGTGTCCGAAACAAAAAGGAACTCCTCCCCCCTGACAATTTTCATTACATCTCTCTTTATCTTTTCACCTTCGGCACTTCCACCTGAAATTTTCAAATATTCTCTAAAAAACATTTCTCTGTCCCCAGCCCCAATAATCGACGGGGTTGACAGGTAAAGCTGGGAGAGGTTCTTCGCCCTTCTTCTTAAGGTAACGCCATCTGCAAATGATACATCATCAAGGTCAATCAAGGCAAACGTATAATCCCCTCCCTCCTCAAAAACCCCGATGTTTGTCCCCTTGAGATCCCCGTGGTAAATTCCCATCCTGTGGAGAGTGCCAATTGTCTTTGCCAAACCAGTTAGGAAATTCTCTTTTCCATCATTACTGTTTTTAAAGGCATTCAAGATAAATCGATCAAGTTCCCTTGCGGGCTTTAAAGATTCAGTCACAAAATATATTTTATTGGGGACAAAAAACTTTTTCACAATAACAAGGGCCAAGGGAAGGGGGGTATTAAATCCCCTGACGGCAAGACCACGGGCCGACCACCATGAGATGTGCCCCCTCGATTTTCTCAACATGGCCCAAACCCGCTCCTTGATGGACGACAGTTCATACCCCTTGATGCATATCTCTTCCTCTCCCCACGGGAACATCGCAATCTTCGCCTTCTTGTCATTCTTTAAAACCCTGCCGCCACCACCATCAAACTCCCCGATGAGTCCCACTATCTTGGCAATGTCTATCCCCTTCCTCCCAAATATTGTCTCTCCCCACTCTTTTTTGATAAAAAACTCGGTGCTGTTTTTAAAACATCGTTTCGTTCGGCTCTTTAGCCTTCGCTTCTCCATCTTCCCAATTCGTCTTTTGATGACTCCCAACGCTTTTTCGGAATCATCCATCTCAAACGAATCGTCCCCAATAGCTTTTACATATTCCCCCAATAGCTTCTGGATATTCCCATCGTTTGAAGAAAAACTCAGAGAATGAGATATAGCTGCAATATTTTTTAACGCCCTTTTTCCCTTCATCCTCCGAGGGAATGAAGAACGGTGAAGATCAATGACAAAGAGCTTTGGTTTGCCCCCATCAGCAACCCCCTCAACAAGGAGATTTCCAGCATGGTAATCCCGATGGTGAAAGGACGTAACGTGGAGTTTTGCTGTAATTTGCGCTACCAATCTAATAAGTTCTGTACCTCTCTCCTTTTCAGCCCCCGTGGCATCATCAAACTTAGTGAAGAGATCGACTAACATCGGCGCATCTTCAAGTACTTTAAAGACGATAACCGCATCCGATCTCAACAAAGACCCCACACCAACAGCAAGGACATCGGGGGTATCAATCCCCTTTTTGTTAAGATACCTCGATGCGTCAAACTCCTTCTTTGCGCTGTGACCAAAAATAACTCTCTTAAAAATCGTTAGGGGTGACACACCAGATCGTTTCTTAAAAACCTTCACAAATATCCGCTCACCACGAAAATTGTAAAAGCCACGAATCCTCACCGTGTTCTCGTCAACATTTGAAAGACCCCCACCATCGACAAAATTCAGATCGACGAGATCCCGGTATCCCTCCCGAACAAACCAACTCAATCCCCCAGCACTTATTTTGTCAAAGGTCTCTTCCATCATCTCGGCTCGGCTACTTCTTTGGTATAAATCACTGCCCCACTGTCGTCCACAACCCTTACGATGAAACCTTCATCAGAGACATCCATAACAAGAAAGTGGTATCCCTTGTAAGACTTTTCCATTTTGCCCACAAATTTTGCAAAAAAGTTGTCGGGGTTTAAATCGTAGAGGGCTCCGCCCCCACCACCCGATACAAAAAAATCAATCTCGTTATACGTCTTTCCAGTTACAAAGTGGTGGTCGTGTCCAGAAAAAAGTGCGGAAACGCCAGCAAAATCCATAATCCCAAGAAAGCGTTTAAAAAGACTGCAACCCCGCCTGTTCCCCTTAAAACTTATCACTCCCTCGTGAGACAGGACAAAAACTCTCCCGACATCAGGCGCTCTCGCAACAGTAATCAAGGTATTAACAAACCATATCCATTGTCTAACATTTGATTTGTCTGACATTACATCCAAAAAGATAAAAAGGTCACCGGTAATATCGGCCTTGAAATATTTTGGTGATTCAAGCCCCTCTTTTAAATCAGTAAAAAAGATATCGTAAAAATACGTTCCCGTTTCTCCGTTGCAATCGTGGTCTCCGATAATAGAGAAGAGCGGGATGTGATCAAATAGTTTTTGCCCCATCTGAAAGAGTGGCACCCACTCATGTTTGTTGTCCCCCTCATAAACGAGATCACCAAGCAGAATGATAAAGTCGGGCGATTGCGCATCCATAAGGGGCGCAAGATCAAAAAAAGGTTTCTGGGGGGCGTGGATGTCCCCGATAAGAACAATCCGGTAATCGCCCTTTTCTGGGAGTGTTGTAAACTTTTCCTTATAAAGCGATGTCCCATCCCCCAAGATCGAATATTCATATTCCGTTTCGGGTAAAAGCCCAGTGAGCTTCACCCTGTGGTAGGTAGAACCCTTTGCCGATGGTTCAACTATTTTCTCTCCACTCTCCCCATCCAGCAAGATTACCCCTCCCTTCATTGGAACGTCTGTCTCCCAAAATATCGACATCTCGTTTGTCCCCGGAAACTCCAAAACGGGGCCGATAACGATCTCTGCGGAATATGCTCCTGCTGAAAAGAGAACCAAAAAAGCTGCAACCGAAAGGGAGACAACTTTAGCAGTCAAACCCCTTAATAATCGACCTTTATCAATCAGCATTTTATTTATCAAAACTGTAATTCTAAATAACACAACTACTCCTTTGCGAGATCTCGCAATATCTCAAGGTATTTTGGCGCCACTGCCTGAAGAGAAAAATCTTTTTCCACAAGCTTTCTCCCCGAAAGCCCCATCTCTTTGAGCATCCCCCGATCTTCATAAAGCCTTGATAGACCGGCTACCCATTCATAGTGATTTACTGCCCAAAATCCCGTTTTACCGTCCATCACAAGGTCCCGATTTAGCCCCACCGGCGCTGCCACGGCGGGAACTCCCGTGGCCAAATATTGCACCACCTTAAACCCACACTTTCCCCTCGTCCAG
>JAUWME010000080.1 GCA_030613285.1 Candidatus Zymogenus sp.
ATCTATATTTTTCGTCGTAGTTTTTCATGTGATCTGTGAAACCATCGAGGATCCTGCCCATTTGGACATTGATCCCGTACTCAGGGATGTCTTTAAAAAATATCGTGGTGCAGTTGGGCAACTCAAATATGGCTTTTGAGATATCCTTGCCTACCTTCCTTTTGTCTATATCAAAAGCGGCAACCACTTCAATATCGTACGGGTTGTATCCACCAATGTCCCAGTGCATCAAACCTACGGCGTTTTTGGAGTCCTTGTGTTTGAAATATTCGATCCCCTGAATTAATGAACTTGCACAATTTCCCACCCCTACAATTGCAATTTTAATTTTGCTCAAAATAAATACCTCCTTTAAAAAGTTAAAGTTTGTATTGTCCATAAAAATTGAAATATACGGGTAGAAAATAATCTAAACGTCCGGTATCAACTCCCAATTTAAACACACAACAAAATATTTTATCATAACAGATAAATCTTGTCAACATTATTCTTCAAATTCCATGGGGAAAGGAAGGTACATGGTACCCCCCTAGAGTACATATGGATATTAGGGAGGGGCGGTTGGGGAGAGTTAGAGGGTTGGTTGTTGAGGTGGTTATCCGAAGAGTGGCAGAAGAAATATATGCGTTGATCCGACTTTTTGTCGCACAACTAAAAAAACAGTGGACACAGAGGGCATTTTCTGCGATTTTACTTTTTTGCAGAAAACAAAAAGGCAGGAAAACCATGTGTCCTTACTTATACTACGAAATTATGAGAAAAAGTAAAGATAAAAAATATTTTAGACTAAAAATGGCTAAATACGCTCAGAAACACGGCAACAAACCAGCGGCAAGAATATTTAGCACTACCGTCAAAACTGTGCGTAAGTGGAGAAGGCGCTACGAAGAATCGGGCTACCAAGGACTTAATGACCAGAGCCGTGCACCCAAGAACCCGGCAAAGAGGATCCTGCCATCTCAAAGGGAAAAAGCAATAGTGCTAAAAAAGAAGCTCCCATCCTTCGGGGCAGATAGAATCAAACGGGACTTTGAATTATTGTAAGACAAGGGAAAGAAGACGTATTTATTTAAATGAACAACTCATCTCGATTTTAAATCAAGTAAATAAGGTTCGTAGTATAAGACATAAATGTGTTTTCACAAGAAAAAATGGGAACCCTGTCAGAAGTATAAAAAAAGCTTTTAAGCTTGCTTGTAAACGTGCAGAGATTAGGGGTTTTGTATTTCATGATCTCAGACATACGTTCAACACGAATATGCGAAAAGCCGGAGTAGACAGAACGGTAATAATGAATATTACAGGTCACAAGACTGGAGAGATGTTTCTTCGTTACAATACAGTTGACGAAGATGATGTTAGAGACGCTATGGATCAATTTGGGAGCTTTTTAGAAATGCATAACAAAAAAGATCCAGAAAATAGTGGAACAAAAGTGGAACATAGTAATTTTTTGGGATTAAAACTAAAAAGAAAGGATTTCACCGATCCGTGAAACCCTTGTAATTATTGACATTTATGGTGCCTGGGGCCGGAATCGAACCGGCACGAGGATAACCTCGAGGGATTTTAAGTCCCTTGCGTCTACCAATTCCGCCACCCAGGCCTTTTGGTAAACTTAGCAACTAATGGACTGATTTTGACAATTATTTAATCAAAATACTCTTTTCGGTCCACTAATCTATTTTACAAAAAAGCCGACTTATTGACTGCCGACTCTCCTCCCCATATATATCCAACCCTACAGATGACCAACCCCCTACCCCCCTCAAACATTACCGACTTGCCCCAACACTACAAAACCAGAATTGCCGACCCCCCCAACATTACCAACCCAAATTATCGACAACCCCAAATTATCGACAGCCCCAAATTACCGACAGCCCCATAGATGACCAACCCCTGATGGAGGCGACACCCGGATTCGAACCGGGGATAAAGGTTTTGCAGACCTCTGCCTTAGCCACTTGGCCATGTCGCCGAAAAACTGGAGCGGGAAACGAGATTTGAACTCGCGACCCTCGCCTTGGCAAGGCGATGCTCTACCGCTGAGCTATTCCCGCAAATTTTGAATTAGTTAGATTAGCAAAAAAGAGATTGGATGTCAAGCTAAAGATGCGAAAAAAGTTATCTTTTTTCATTTAATGCCCTTTCGAGCACCCTGACTTGGCGTCCATACTCTTTATTATCAGGATCGTATTTGTGTGCCAGCCTGAAGTGCTTTAAAGCTTCTTCAAGCTCGCCCACTTTGTAAGATATCCAACCTACGAGATACAAATACCTTGGATTATTTTCGTCTAAGTTGAGCGCTTTGTTGGCAAATTTAAGTCCTTTTTTAAGTTCATCTTTTTTGGTGGAATATAGTTTTGCAAGGCCGTAATATACCCTTGGGTTTTTCTTGTTTAACTCTTCTGCCTTAAGAAAGTTTGCCTCAGATTTTTCAAAGTCGTTAAAGTGACCGTATGAGATGCCGAGACCGTAATATGCCTCGAATGCGTAATTTGGTTCGTCCACGAGTTTTCTATATTGGAGAATAGATTTTTGGAACATCCCTGCTTGCCCGTAGATTTGAGCGAGATAGAGCGCAACTTCTGGCCCCCACACTTTCCCTAATATAAAAGCTGCCGTTTCTGCCTCAACGATGGCTTCTTTTATTAATCCTTCGGCTTCTAATACCATTGCAAAATAATAGTGAGAATATGGGTGGTTTGAATCGAGTTCAATTGCTCTTTCGAGGTATTTTTTTGCTTTTGTTATTTCGCCGAGTTTTAGACTTGCGACACCAAGATAGAAATTTGTTGAAGGGTTGTTTTCGGCAATTGTTATTGTTTTTTCCAGTAGCTTTTGTGCCTTTTTGTATTGCCCAGAAACGATGTAAGCCCATGAGAGGTTGTTTGATATAAGTACATTTCCCGGCGAGATTTTTAGTGCTTCGTGATATTTTGCTATGGCGTTTTTGATATCTCCTTTTATTAGATAAAAATTGCCTTTGTTGTTTAGTGCAAATGCGGGATTTGCCTCACCGAGGACGAATGTTTCATAGGCTTCTCTCATCTTTGGCGTATCTTCCTTTGTTACCGGCTCATCGTTTTTTCCAAAAAGCAGGATTGGAAGTAAAACGAAAAGAAGAAGTGTTAGTATTAGTATTTTTTTCAATTATAAACCCCTTTTAAGTTCCAAGGATAAATTCTTTTCCAGAATTGATTATCTTTTCGAGTGCAACTTCGTTTTGCGCCTCGACGTAAATACGAACGACGGGTTCTGTCCCAGACTTCCTAAATAGTATCCACGAGCCGTCTTCTAATATAAATTTAGTTCCATCGATGGTTATCTTCTCTTTGATGGAGATGCCGGCAAATCCCTTCGGGTTCAGCTTCATCTTTTGTGGGAAGGCATCCTCGAGTTCTTTTGTTAATTTCAAGTTTACCCGTGAGGTTACAAAAGTCCCTACCCTGCTGTAAAGCTCTGCTATTAGCTTAACTATAGATTTGTTTTCTTTTGCCACCATTTCAAGGAGCAAAAGAGAAGTCAAGATTCCATCCTTTTCTGGAACGTGACCTTTGATGGAAAAACCCGCACTCTCTTCGCCTCCACCGACAATTTTCTCTTCAGCGATGTATTCACCGATGTATTTAAAACCCACGGGGGTCTCGTAACATTTTACACCGTGATATTTCGCCACGGCGTCAATGAGATGTGTCGTTGCGACCGACCTTGCGACACCCCCTTCAAATCCCTTCACCCGAATAAGGTAGTCTAAAAGGAGCGCTATGATATAGTTTGGCTCTATGAATCTTCCATCAAAATCGAGTATGCCGAAGCGATCGGCATCGCCGTCGGTGGCAAGACCCAGAGCGATGTCTGCGTCGCCTTCGACTATTTTTGCAAGCTCTACCAATTTTTCCCCTGAAGGATCAGGCCCCCCACCCCCAAAGTATGGATCATATTTGTCATGTATCACAACCACATCAATTCCATTATCTCTTAATATTTTATCGAGATATCCAATTCCTGTGGCGAAAATCGGGTCGTAGGCAACTTTCTTACCCCACTTTTTTATAACATCAAAGTCTATCTTCTCGTTCAAGTCCTCAAGATAATCGGTTTTGAGATCAATATCAGTCCATAGGCCCTTCGACTTTGCCTCGTCTTCGGTTATTTCTTTAATTTTGCCCGAACTTACTATTTTGTTTGCTCTCTCTTCAATCCACTTGGTAGTTTCTGGGAGTGCCGGCCCGCCCCATTTTGGGGAGTATTTGATGCCGTTATAATTGTATGGGTTATGGCTTGCGGTGAGGTTTATGGCGCCGGCCGATTTTCCGTTAATTATTGCAAAAGCGATTGCCGGGGTTGGCACAGCCTCAACCGAGAAGTGTACGTTGATATTGTTTGCAGAAAGCACCCCAGCAATATCTCGTGCAAAGGATTCTCCCATAAAGCGGGGATCATACCCCACGATTAGACCCTCTTTGCTTTGACTTTGCTCTATAACATAGTCAGAGATCGCCTGCGCCACGCATTTTGCATTGTAGGTAGTAAAGTCATCGGCGATTATCCCCCTCCACCCGGAGGTTCCAAACTTTATAGTCATAACATTCCCTATGTTTTTAAAAGGTAGTCAAATCCCGCTTTGAAAAAAAGCATTGAGAATAACAATAGAAACACTCCGCAAAAGCCGATAACCCCTTTATAGAGTTTGTCTGAGAAGTATTTTTTCCCAAAGGTTATCGATGTGGAGATGAAAGTGTACCAGACAAAATCTGCCAAGATATGCCCTACAAAAAATACCGCAATTCCCACGATTCCAAATTTCACCGACATGAGGATGTAAGCAAGGCCGATGGTCAGCCACCAGACGGTCCAATATGGATTTGAGAGACTGACGACAATACCGGCGATGATTGGGTTTTTTAAAAGGCTTGATTTTCTATTATTTACAAATTTTTTCTCATCACCCAGAAGGGTAATTGTCTTGACACTCTTGATCATGCCGAGGCCCATCCAGAGGAGTACGGCGCTCCCAAAAAATGCAATTCCTGATAGGATTTTGTCTTGTTTTAGTATCTCTCCAAGGCCGAACAAAATTAGGAGAATAAACACAAACTCAAGGATAGAATGGCCCACCATAAGCAATGGCCCCGCCCATGCTCCCCTTTTTGTGCTTTCGGTTATAGTAACGGTAAGGAGTGGCCCCGGCATCATGGCTCCTGACAGGGCAACGATAAATGACGTTACAAATATTCCTGAATAGATTCCTATCTGCTCAAACATATTAATAGACTATATCATTGAGACCACTACATCGTCAAGAGATAAAAGCTGTTGAAAATATATTTGGTTTTCTTATAAGTTTGGAAAAACATTGGAAATTCTTTGACAAAGACAGTGATATTGTGTTACGATTTCTTCTTCTAATTTTGATTTGATTTTTGATGAAATTAGTCACTGCCCATCAAATGTTTAAAAGGACAAATGACTGAAGAACAAAAAAGACGAAACCCCTTCCCCACTGTCGATATCATCATCGAGCTTGAAGACAGAGAGGGAGAAATTGTACTGATTGAGAGGAAAAATCCTCCCCACGGCTGGGCACTTCCCGGCGGATTTGTTGACTGGGGAGAGTCCCTTGAAGATGCGGCGGTTCGCGAAGCCATGGAGGAGACCTCCCTTCGAGTTACGTTGAAGAGGCAGTTTCATGCCTACTCACAGCCTGATAGAGACCCAAGACACCACACCATCACAATGGTGTTTGTTGCCACAACTTCTGGGGAGCCAAAGGCCGCTGACGATGCAATGAACCTCGGCATTTTCACTGACAAGACGCTTCCTTCGCCCATCGTTTTTGACCATGCAGATATATTACGTGACTATTTTTCTGGACGTTATTGAAGTATTGATGTGGTGTTATTGATGATATTGTTGTGTGACATTTTTATTTAACAGTAGATATTAGGACAAAAGCACATGAATGGTTTTAGCAACATAGACTCAGAAAAGATACTGAAAACTATCCTGAAAAATGGCGGTGAATATGCAGACATCTATTTTCAGAAAAGCTATGTTACCTCGATTATCTGCGAAGACAACAAGATAGAAAAGGTAATTTCGGGAAGAGACACAGGTCTGGGGCTTAGGCTTATCAAAAATTACAGGACTGCATTTGCCTATACAAATGACACCACTGAAACCACCCTCCTCTCCATTGGTAATGACCTATCCAAAGCGTTTGCAAAAAATGGCGGTAGCTCGAAGGATATTACCCTTAGGGCTCTCAATCCCACGTTTTCCCATGAAGTTCAAATTGATCCTTCATCTGTGGATATTAACAAGAAAATTGACGCCGTCGTGGAAGCTAATGATGCTGCTTGGGGAGAAAATAACGTTGGTCAGGTGAAAGTCGTTTATAGAGACAGCACAAACGAGATATTCACTGCCAACTCATTTGGCAAGATCACCGCAGAGACACAAATTGGCTCTGTTTTTATGGTACAAGTTGTGGTTTCAGACGGCGACATAACCCAGACTGGTTATGAGCCTATCGGCGGCGCTGTGGGATTTGAGATATTTGACATCAAATCACCTACAATGGTTGCTCTTGATGCTGTCAGGAGGGCGCAGTTGATGTTGAAGGCAGACCGTGCCCCCGGCGGGACAATGACGGTTGTTTTATCATCAGATGCTGGCGGGACGATGATTCACGAGTCTGTGGGACACGGGCTTGAGGCCGATCTTGCCTTGAAAAATTTGTCGGTATATTCGGGAAGGCTTGGGGAGAAGGTCGCCTCCGAGTTGATTACGGTGATCGATGATTCTACAATCCCCACCAAGCGGGGCACTTTTGTCTTTGATGACGAGGGAACACCATCGCAGAAAACAGTTCTTGTGGATAGGGGGATACTCGTAAATTTGATGTACGACAATCTCTCCGCAATTAGGGAAGGAAAAAAATCCACGGGTAATGGCAGGAGGGAGTCGTATCGGCAAAAGGCGATTCCAAGGATGACAAATACTTTGATTGTCCCCGGAAAGTCCGATCCAAAAGACATCATCTCGTCTGTGGATAAGGGGCTTTTGGTAAAGAAGATGGGTGGTGGTCAGGTAAACACTGTAAATGGCCAGTTTGTCTTTGAGGTTACAGAAGGTTACATGATTGAAAATGGTGAGATTAAAAACCCGGTTCGGGGTGCGATCCTTACTGGGAGCGGGCCAGAGGTGCTAATGGAGATTGACATGGTTGGAAACGACCTTGGATATGCCATTGGGACGTGCGGCAAGGACGGGCAAGGTGTGCCTGTGTCAGACGCCCAGCCAACGCTTCGCATTCCAAACATTACCGTTGGGGGTAAAGTTTAAGTTTAATTTTTAGTTTAAATATTACAGGAGCGTTTTAAATGAATCCCGATATTCTATCTGAAAACAAGGTCATTATTACCGCAGCAATCACAGGCGGCATTCACGGAAAACCTAT
The DNA here is from genome assembly GCA_030613285.1 of Candidatus Zymogenus sp. Taxonomy (GTDB): domain Bacteria; phylum Desulfobacterota; class Zymogenia; order Zymogenales; family Zymogenaceae; genus Zymogenus. The sequence continues at coordinate 7,469 of JAUWME010000080.1, forward strand.
GAACCCAAACATCCCGGAACAACCCGAAGAGCAGGCCCAGGATGCACTTGATTGCTACAATGCCGGGGCATCGGTACTTCACCTTCACGTCAGGGGAGCTGACGGGCTGAACACACCAGATCTCAACATCTACAACAAAGCCTTGAAACTAATCGGCGAGAAATCTCCCATCATCAGACAGATAGGAAACGGTATCGGTGCATATATGGATAAGGATGGAAATGTTAGGATTGCCACTCTGGAAGAGAGGTTGGGTCTTTTGACCATTTCGCCTCAGGCAGAAATGCACACAATAAACGCCGGGACTTTCGAATTCAGGACAAAGTACGGCTCAGCCACATTTGAAAACCCCCTCTGGTTCAATGAAAAGTATGTTGACGGCCTTAACGAGCAGGGTATAGGCATCGAGGTTGAGGTTTACGATCTCAGCCACGTTGCAAATATGTTGGAACTTGCTGATAAGGGTATACTAAAAACTCCGATACACTTCAGCTTTGTTATGGGAATTATGGGTGGCATTCCTGCCGACCCGAAGCACATAATGACATTTCTTTCTGAAC
>JAUWME010000518.1 GCA_030613285.1 Candidatus Zymogenus sp.
GTCAGGATAATCAATAACCTTTTCATCATAACCTCCTATTTGTTGTTTTGTAAGTAACTTATATATTCAGCACCTGTAAGATAAAACCGTTATGGAATAGTTTCTATTATAGATGTTTATGGAGGTTGTGTCAAATAAAGTGTTTGCTGTTTTAAAAAGTATTTTGCGTCTTGTTTTATCTCCTTTTCCCATCACTTTTTCCGTTACCCTTGACTGAACCGCATTTGTCCCATATAATTACATAATCAGTTGTATGTGATGAAAGGATGAATGCGCCATGAATGGAACAATGGACTTTTATGAAAAGTATCTCAAAGATAAATTCAGAAATATCGATGGGCTTTCAAAGGACGATCTTTCGTGGCTTTTGCTTGTTCATGACAAAAAGATCGAATATTTCAAAGAAGAACGAAAGATGCACTTTGGGGCATTTGCCCTTGTTGCGGTTCTCTTTTTTATCATTCTCCCACAAGCCCTTTCTGATACCGAGTTTGCCTTCCCTCTCCTGTTGTTGGAAGGACTCCTTTTGCTTTTGATTGTTCCCTACGTTTTTTATTATGCGTGGTACGAGAACCGCCTGAGGAAGATCGAGTCTTACTATTTTGTTATACTTGAGGCGTTAAACTCAAAAGATGAAAAGGAATAATGAGAAATAGTTTTACATACTTTCTAAAAGTTGGTAATATATACCCATGAAATTTCAAAACGCCGAGATTATTCTTGGGATTCTATCCCTCTTGATTTTTGTTCTCATCATCTTTATAGCCCTAATTCTGTATCGTATGTATCGTATGCGACGAGATGAAAAGGCGGAGGATAAGGATGCAGCAGATCTTCATCTCAAGGTTACTGAGGCCCTTGAAAGGAATACAAATACCGTAAGCGATCAGCTCTTCAATGTCATGGGGAAGGTCAACGAACAGCTTAAGGGCTTCCAGGGGTTGATAGACAAACGCCTTGATGCAAACGTCAGGGTTGTGGCCGATAGGCTTAGGGAAAACAGCCAGTCCATGGAGCGAACCAAGGAGAACGTTGATAAGAGGCTTTATCAACTAAATCAATCCCTGTCGGGTCTTGAGATTACCCAAAAAGAAATCTTCAATGTGGGAAAAGACATCCTCGAACTACAAGATATCTTAAAGGCCCCAAAGCTCCGCGGCGGTCTTGGAGAGTTCTTTCTGGAGGACTTTCTGGGGCAGATACTCCCCCGCAGCAACTTCGAAACCCAGTTTGTTTTCTCTACGGGAGAAAAGGTTGATGCTGTTATCAAGTTTGACAAAGGGATGGTGCCCGTTGATTCCAAGTTCCCTATGGAAAATTTCAAGAGATATATAACGGAAACCGGGGATGCCAAGAAAAAGCTGAGGGCCACTTTTGCCAGAGACGTGAAGAAGCACGTCAATGACATTGCCCAAAAATATATCCGCCCCGACGAGGGGACCTTCGAGTTTGCCCTGATGTATATCCCTGCAGAAAACATTTATTACGAGACGATTATTCGAGACGAGGAGCTTGGCGGCGAGAAATCCATCCTGAGCTACGCCTTGGCAAATAGCGTCATCCCTGTGTCTCCCAACAGCTTTTATGCCTACCTTCAGGCAATTGTGATGGGACTCAAAGGGCTTCAGATTGAGGAGAGCGCTCGGCAGATGTACGGGCACCTCAAGAGTCTCAAGGGCGACCTTTTAAGGTTCAAGGAGGATTACGATACTCTGGGAACGCACCTGAAGAACGCCCGAAACAAGTATGACGAAGGAAGTGGAAAACTTGTAAGATTTGAGGATAAGCTGGTCGCCGGGCCCGTCGGGGGGGGTAAAGAGATCAAAGAGGACTGACAGGGGCTGCTGGGGTTGCTGGAATGTTTGTGAGGTGTCTGGGTTGTCGGGAAGT
>JAUWME010000491.1 GCA_030613285.1 Candidatus Zymogenus sp.
GAGAAATATATTGAGTAACAGAGGAATTGTAACCTACTTAAAAAAACTTAAAGTTTTGGAATAACTAAATGGAAAACGAGATAAATGGAGGGGGTGGGATACACTTCAGGGTGGATTTTGAGGGGCGTTGGTTCGGGCCGGACGGCGAAGAGGTCAACGAGGCGAGCCTCTTCTTCTTGACCCAGAACTTAAGACGGGATGGCGAGGGCTTTTTTGTCGGCATGGGGTTTGGCCCGGCAAAACTTGTCTTTGAAGACGTGCCTCTCCACGTTACCGGGCTGGAGCTGGTCGAGAGGGGAGAGACAAAGCACCTTGAAATGACATTGGTTGGGGGTGTAACAGAGCCCTTAGATCCAGAGACACTTTATAAAAGCGGGGATCATTTTTACTGCCGCGTCCGGGGAGGAAACGTCCCCGCAAGGTTTATCGATCCTGCAAGAGACGAGCTTATAAAATACCTCAAAATGGATGGTGAGGATATTTATCTGGTCTTGTAGAGTTCCCCATAAGCGAGCGCTATCGAGCTTTGTGGGGCTCCTTGAAAAATAGATTCATGGGATTGTGTGTTTGGCTAATGGCTATTTGCTATTGGCTATTGGTTAGTGGATATTAGATATTGTATTAAAGGTGCAAAATGAGTTGTGCCTTTTAGTTCATCAAGAAAGTGTTGAAGTGAAATGGAATTTTTTGCATTTTTTAGAATTTTGTTATGGACTTTGAAATAGTTGAAGTGAACGAAAAAAGCGATCTTAAGGATTTTGTGAATTTTCCCTACGATCTCTATCGGGGACATCCCATCTGGGTTCCGCCACTTAAACCTATGGCAAAAAAGGAGTTCGACAGGGATAAAAACGGCTATTTCAAGCACGCCGACGCGGTTTTTTTCCAAGCGACTAATGGAAAAATGGTGGGAAGAATTGCGGCCTTTGTAAACCACAATTACCTAAAACACTACGACGACAAAGTCGGCTTCTTCGGCTCTTTTGAGTGCATTGATGACGAGGAGGTTGCGAAGGGGCTTGTTGACGCATCGGCCCGGTTCCTCAAGGGGCGGGGACTCGATTTCATCCGAGGCCCCTACAACTTTACATCACAAAGCACCGGGTTGTTGATTGAGGGGTTTGACCAGCCCCAAACGGTGTTATCTCCCTACAACCCCCCGTATTACAGGGGACTGCTTGAGGGGGCCGGCCTCGATAAAATAATGGATCTTAACGCCTACTACGGCGATGTCCTTGAAAACTACAAATTTCCTGAGCGGTTCCAGCGCAACTACGATCTATTGTCAAAAAGGCACGGCGTCAAGGTCAGGACTATCGATATGAGTAACATCGAAGAAGATGTCAAGAAGATAGTTGAAGTTGGGAACAAGGCATCAGCGGGCAACTGGGGGTTTATTCCCGTCGATGACCCTGAAATCGGCGAGATTGTAAAGGATTTCAAACTCCTTGCAGATCCGGACGCCGTCTTTATTATGGAGAAAGGAGAACGGCCTGTGGGCTATGCAGTGGCGCTGCCGGATGTGAACATAATTATCAAAAAGCTCAATGGTCGGCTCTTTCCATTTGGGATATTTAGGCTGAAGTTTGGATTCAAAAGACTTCGAGAATACAGGCTCTTTGCACTGGGGTTAATCCCGGAGTTTCAGAACAAAGCGTTGGATACCCTCCTCTATTTTAGAGTCTTTGATAATCTTTACAAAAAGAACGCAAGGCTCGAGGCGAGCTGGATTGTGGAGTCCAATAAAAAGATGAATCAGGCCCTTGTTAATATGAACTTCAAGTTGGTCAAAAAGTTTCGGGTCTATCAGGCGGAGATAGATAAGCTGCTTGGCGGTAGTTAGCCTCCCTCTACAATCCCTTGATATGTTGTTATTCATGGGCAGAGATGTTTTGATAACCTGCTTCAGAAGATTGCCCCTCTGGATGATTGAGATTTCAAAGTCTCGTCATCTCTTAGGAGCCTCAAAACTCGCTCAAGTAAACCATCCCAATTAACCAACCAGCTATGTTTAACTAAACTTTCATTGCGGTTTTGCTAATGTAGTTTTGCGCAAAAATTATCCAAAAAGAATGGGCGTTTTACAAAGGAAATGTTTGACATCTACAAGTACCCAAATTATAATCAGGGGGTGTATATCAAAT
>JAUWME010000227.1 GCA_030613285.1 Candidatus Zymogenus sp.
TAAAGATTAGTTTTCCTCCATCTTCGGGGAGTGCATCTACAAGGGGTTGCATAAGGAGGTAGAATAGCCATTCGGACATCCAGTAACAGACAGAAAACCCAAGGGCGGCTGCGATGAATATCTTGATTAGAATATTTCTGAATTCCTCAAGATGCTCAAGGATGCTCATTGAGGAGAAATCTTCATCATTCCCATTGTTGTTATCGTCCGATTCCTCATTGGCTTTTTTTGTAGTTTCTTCCTCTTCCAAGCCTCTTTATCCTTATTTTATAAATTTTGGTTATTAAAAAAGCCCGTCTCTAACGAGCATTGAGTTTGGTGTTTGCGGCAAAAAAGGTTGTTAGGTAGTTGATGCCCTCTCACCAGACGATGACAGCTCTTCTCTTGCTGCCTGATTTACAGAAATACAACCACACTCTCAAAGTATAACCAATTTTCAAATATGAACAGCCCCCAATTTCCAACAGCCCCCAATTCCTGACAGCCTTCATAAATTACCGACAACCCCGACAACTATTTGTCGTCGTTACTATTGTTGTTCTCGTTGGAATTATTGTTGGGGGTGCTTTCGCTCTTTACCCCGTTTGATTTTTTCGATTTCGGTGGATGTTCGTCATCACCGTCCATAAATTGATTGAATGCCGTGTTGACATTCATGCTGCTTTTTATACCATCTGTTGCCTTTCGCAATTCACCGAGTCCCTTTCCGATGGCCCTTGCAATCTCCGGGAGTTTTTTGGGGCCGATGACGATAAGAGCGATGAGCAATATGATGATAAGCTCTGGTGTACCCATTCCAAACATAATTAGATGATACGAAGTTTTTTGGTGTGTGTCAAGAAGTAAGTGAAGAATGTAGAAAGAAAAAATTTATTTGCTCTGGGGCAAAAAAGAGGTTATCATATAGGTAAGGAGGAAAAAATGGAATTTAGAAGTGTCTATTTGGTATTGTTTGGACGGCTGTTGTTTAGGAGGTTTATTGTTTCGATAATGGCGGTGGTTGTTTCCATTTGTGTCTTTGGTGGCGACGTTTTTGCAATAGATATTAATCTTGAGCGGTATCGACTTTCTAATGGGATGGTGGTGCTTCTTCAACCGGATCACTCGACGCCAGCTGTGGCGATGAATATTTGGGTCTCTGTGGGGAGTTTTAATGAGTCTCAGGATGAATCTGGGATGTCTCATTTTATTGAGCATCTGATTTTTAAGGGGACTGATAATCTCAAGCCGGGGGAGGGCGCGGCGATAATCGAAGCTTCTGGAGGTTACGCCAATGCATATACGTCGTTGGATTCCACGGTGTATACCGCCAATGTGGCGAGTCGTTTTGTGGAGGAGATGATAAGGGTTGTGGGGGATTCTGTTCTTAATGCGACCTTACCGGAGAATGAGGTGGAAAGTGAAAGGAAGGTTGTTTTGGAGGAGATAAGGATGAACATGGATTCTCCCGGAAGGAGGATTGTAAAATTTATGTTTGAGAAATCTTTTCCGGGGCATGCTTACGGCAAGCCGATTCTTGGAACCGCCGAAAAGGTTGGCAAGTATTCGAGGGATGATCTTGATAAGTATCGGAAGGCTTATTATGTTCCTTCGAACATGACACTTGTTTTGGTGGGGGATTTCGATCCGGCGTTGGTAAAGCCGATGATAAAAAAGTATCTTGGTTCAAAGCCCAGTGGGGCAAAAGTTAGACCTGCTGTGGTTCGCGGATACCCTTTAGACAGTGGCCTTTCGGTTCACGGGCTTTACGAGAACGTCAACATGGGTTACATCAGGGTTGGTTTTAACATTCCCCCCATTGACCACGACGACCTTTATGCCCTGGACGTATCGGCCCTGATTATGGGAGAGGGGAGGGGGTCTCGTCTTTATCGGCGATTGGTGGATAAGGATAAGCTGGTTTATTCCATCAATGCATATTCTTATACGCCCAAGGAGGCGGGGTTGTACATGATAGGCGCCAATCTCAACGCAAAAAGCGTTGATGGCGCGGTGTCGGCGATACTGGAAGAGTTTGCATTCCTTAAAACGGGGGGTGTAACCGAAGAGGAGCTGAGGAACGCCAAGAACAGTATCAAGACAGATTTTATTTACGACAAGGAGACCTTTACGGGGCTTTGTGGAACCCTTGGATACTTTGAGACGGTTTTGGGTGATGTGAAGTTTGAGAAGAGTTATCTTAAAAAGATTGGGGGCGTTACGGATGGTGAGATTAGGCGGGTTGCAAAAAAGTACTTCAATGAAAAGAATCTCACAATTACGTATTTGCTCCCGGATGGTGCTGAAGAGGTAGTGACGGAGGGGGGAGTTGTGGATGCAGTTAAGCTGGGTTTTGCAGATGAGGGGAAAGAGGAGTTGGGATTAACTGGCGCAAAGCTGATTTCCGGGTCGGTGGGGTTCAAGGCAAAGCTTGAAAATGGGATAACCGTTGTTATCAAGGAGGAGCCGGGGCTTCCAATAATTTCGATTGTTTCGATTTTCCCCGGTGGGATAAGGTACGAGGATGAGGACAACAACGGGATTAACAAACTTGTGTCATATATGCTCACACATGGCACTGCGGACCTTACTGCCAAGGCATTGACCGATAAGGTAGATGCCATATCGGGGAGTATCGGCGGTTTTTCCGGCAGAAACAGTTTTGGGGTTACTTCCCAGTTTTTGAAGGAATATGAGGATGAGGGTTGGGAGATATTTGCTGATGTGATATTAAATCCAACGTTTGATTCTGATGAGCTTGAAAAAGTGCGGGAGAAGGCCCTGGCCGCAAAGGACGCCGAGCGGGACGATCTCATCCTTTCGGTTGTAAGGCTTTTTAGAAAGACCCTGTACAAAAACCACCCCTACTCGATGCCCAAGACAGGGACGAAGGAGAATATCAAGAGGTGCACCCGTGCCGACCGGAAATCGTATTATAAGACCCACGCGGTTCCCTCTGAGATGAGTATTTCTGTGGTGGGGGATGTGAAGGCTGAGGATGTATTAGAAAGGGTGGAGGAACTCTTTGGCTCATTTGAAGCGCCACCGGCGTTACCCCTTAATATTGAAAAGCCAAAGAAGTTAAAGTCGCCAACGAAGGTTGTTGAGAGGGTGAAGGATAAGGAGCAGGCCCACATCTGTATAGGATTTTTAGGGACTGAAATCAAAAATGACGATTTGTATCCTATGGAGGTACTTACCGCCGTCCTTTCTGGGCACGGGGGGAGGTTGTTTGTTGAGCTGAGGGAGAAGAGGGGGCTTGCCTACTCCGTCTTTGCCGTGAACCTGAGTGCCCCTGACCCTGGCTTTTTTGTTGTGTATATGGCCACAAAGCCTGGGAGCCTTACAGAGGCGGTCTCTGGGATAGAGGAGGAGCTGATTAAGATTAGGGATGGGGGTGTTACAAAAAAGGAGCTTGAGCGGGCAAAGAACTACATCGTGGGGAACTATGAGCTGGGCCTCCAGAAGAACATGGACATGGCGATGACCATGGCGACAGATGAGTTTTATGGGCTGGGGTATGATTTCTTCAATGAGTATTCTGATAAGATACTGGCTGTGACTGAGGAGGATGTGAGGAGGGTGGCGAAGAAATACATTAATTTTGATGGGAGGGTAACGGCGATTATCAGGCCGTAAGGTGGTCTTTGAGTTTACGCCAATTCTGTTTAACGAGCTTGAGTAGTGGCCCGGCAATTGGGGATTTTGGTAATCTTTAATTGCCGGGTTTTGTTGTTTTTTTCTTGCAAATAATGTATTGTTGAGATAATATTCAAGCAGCGTTGATTAGGGTCTGCTTATATTTGTTGTGTTGGATTGTAAATAAACTATCCGTGGAGGTGAAGAGATGGAAGTTGTATGTCCAAGTTGTAAATTCAAGGGAAACATTAAAGATGAGCACATATCCGATTCCGGTGGGGAGATAACTTGTCCCCATTGTAAGGCTGAGTTTTTTGTTAGAAAAAATGAGACTGAAAAATCTAAAAGTGAGATGACAGGGAATGTGGGTTCTGAACCTCCGGGGGAGAGATTCAAACCAAAGGTCTCAAAATTTAAACAAGTTCGCAATATAAAAATGCCGATTATAGTTTGCTCGTCTTTACTTGTAACGGCTGTGGTATTTCTTGTTTTCGGGTTTTTTATTGGCGTTGCTTTTTACTATTCTGATTCAGAGCCAAATGTCAAGATTTCTAAATCGGACAATGCGGCGGTTAAGCCTCATAAAACTACTACACCTCCCGCAAAAAAGGAACGCTTTTCCCCAAAAAAGTTATTTTCCACTGGAAAAAAAGTAGAAGCCAACAAATTAATTGAGGATGTTTTACCTCGATCTGAAATACAAACAGAAAAGTTTCTTGAGGAAAATATCAATCTTATTGTTTACGGAACGGGGACAGTTAAGGATGTAAAAGAGATAGATTTGTTTTGGGATGTTATGATGAAAAACAATTCTGGAGAAAACAAATATGGAGTAGAAATCACACTTGGTCATCCTTTAAGGAACGTGATAATGGGACTATCAATGAATGATAGTGACGTTATGAAAATCAATAGAGGAGACAAAGTAAAATTCAGTGGTGAATTACTAAACTTTAAAACTTATGGACATGGTACGGCAATGGTCTTACTTTATGACGGCAAAGTTGTGAAGTATTGATTTTGAGTAAGAGATAGCAAGCAATAGTTACTTTTTGTGTTGGATTATAAATAAACTATTTGCGGAGGGAAAAGATGGAAGTTGTATGTCCAA
>JAUWME010000517.1 GCA_030613285.1 Candidatus Zymogenus sp.
GCCATGTTGCTATTTTTGCAGAATCTCTAATTGATTCTGCTGCCCCAAAGTCAACCTTCAGAATCTCAAATAAGTTTATATAAAAACATATCATTTCTTAAATCAGGTACGTAATAATCGGAGGAACCTAAAAGATAAGCCCAAAGATAGTTGCCATAACTGAGATGGGGGTCTGCTCCTGAATCCCCTCGGAAGCCTTTCTGAACTCGCGCATGGCGTTTTCGGCCTCGATATAAAGGGTGTCATCCTGGGCAAGACGCCCCAAGGTTCCTTCACCTTTTTCCATCTTCTCGGCGACGTCCTTTAGCGCCTTTGTGGATTCCTTGACGTCGTTGTAAATAGTGTCATCGTTCATGAGTTTTCCGAGGGTTCCCCTCCCGCTGTTGAGTTTTGCGGTAATGCTTGAGAGATTGTCTGTGGAGGTTTTGATGTTTGCGATAATCTCCTTTAGGTCTCTTTTCGTCTCATCGGATCCAAGGATATCGCTCAAGTTTGAGGACATACCTTTTATGTCGTCAGAGATGTCTTGAACGTTTCTCATAACGTCGTTAAAATCAACTTCGGGAATGACATTGGTTATGGTCTCTCCCGATTCAAGTCTTCCCGTATTGGGGTTTCCGGGGTAGATCATTACAAACTTTTCCCCAAGGGCTCCGTAGCTTTTAATCTCCACCTTGGCGTCCTTGTATATCTCAACATCGGGATCGATGTCCATCATAATCCTTGCCATTTTACCACCTGTCCCCAACCCCATTTCGGCCACGTCACCCACCTCAATCCCAGCAACTCTTACCGGCCCGTTCAGGTCAAGGCCTGCAATGTTTTTAAATTCTGCGTAGAGGGTGTACCCTTTGCTAACCTTGAACTTGTATTCGCCGACAAAAAGGGTGATGATTGTCAGGATTGCTATTCCAACGATAACAAAAATTCCAACCTTGATTTCGGTGCGTCTATTATCCACGGTATATCCTCCATTTGATATCGATATTTTTTGTAAAGCTACTTTTCATTTGCGCCTTCTTTTTCAGCAACTAATGTTCCAGATCGAGGTCATCAAGACTTCCCTTGATAAACTGGGAGACGAAGGAATCTTTTGATTTTTTAAGTTCATCTGGGGTGCCTTCAGCGATAATCTCCCCCCCGTAGAGGAGGGCGATTTTGTCGGCTATCTTGAGGGCCAACTCGACATTATGGCTGATGATAACATACGTGTTTTTCAGGTTTTTGTGTGCTTGAATGATGAGCTTTGAAATCGAGTTATTGGTAATTGGGTCGAGCCCTGATGTGGGTTCGTCAAAGAGGATAATATCTGGGTTTGTAACGAGTGCTCTGGCAAGTCCCACACGGTTTTTCATCCCCCCAGAAAGCTCTGAAGGGAGTTTGTTTTCCATGCCGGTGAGTCCCACTTGAGCTATCCTCTTTTTGACAGCCTTTTCTATTTCTGCCCTTGAGTTGTTTTCCCGCTCGATTAGTGGGAAGGCCACGTTTTCCCAGACGGTGATTGAGTCGAAGAGGCCGCCTCCCTGAAAAAGCATCCCAAAGTGTTTCCTTATCTTGTTAAGCTCTTTTTCTTTCATCGCGGTGATCTCGTGGCCATTGACGAATATCTTTCCGCTGTCGGGTTTTATCAGCCCGATGATGTGTTTTAAGAGTACCGATTTTCCCGCACCGCTCCTTCCCAGAATGACGGTTATCTTTCCCTTTGGGATGATCAGGTTGATATTTGTCAGTACCTGTTCGTCGCCGAAAGATTTATTGAGATTTTCGATTTTTATCATTTATGTTCTCTTATGGTAAATCTAATAATCAACCGAACATCATTGCCGTTAGGAAGTAATCACTGACGACAATTGTTACACAGGCGGCCACAACGGCCTTGTTTGTTGCAAGGCCCACGCC
>JAUWME010000021.1 GCA_030613285.1 Candidatus Zymogenus sp.
AAGTCTCTTCAACCTGAAAAATACAACAGTAGCGATTAAGCCCCCCAAAAAGGCGCCGTACCAGACCATTCCCCCTTCCCAGATCATCAATGCCCTCAAGGGATTATCAAGGTAATAATTGTAATTTACAATGATGTAGACAATCCTTGACCCCAAAATGGCCGACAAAAGCATCCAAAAGCCGATATCCACCCCCGTGTCGATGTCAAAGCCGTGCTTTTTTACTTCGTAGAGAAACAAGAGAAAGCTCGACATAAACGCGAGGGCGAGAAAAAATCCGTAAGTGTATATGGTGAAAGGTCCAAGATTCAAAAGGTATGGATGCATAAATCTTTTACTCCTCAGTTGCTGCCAATTTTTCTCGCTTTGGCTCGGCTATGAGAAGCTCATAGGCTAATAGCCCAATTCCTATGGATATGGCAGAATCGGCGATGTTAAACACGGGCCAGTGGAGCCTGTAAATATGCATACTGATAAAGTCCCTTACTCCACCAAGAAGAATCCTGTCGATGAGGTTTCCAATTGCACCGGAAAAGACCAAAGACAAAGAGACAATATAAAGTGTTTTGTCCTTTTTGGCCATAGCAAAAAGGTATAGTATTAATAGCATTGCAACTGCCGAAACCCCAATCAGGAAGGGGATTTTGGAACTACTGGAAAGGTGAGACATAATCCCAAAGGCGGCGCCTGTGTTCATTATGTAGTGGATATCGAAAAAGTTGGGAATTACGGTCAATAGCTCATCTACCCTGAAGTTCTTATCAATGTAAATCTTGGTTATCTGATCCAGAGTTACAACAACTGTCGTTATTACTGTAAGAAAAATGTATTTTGGGATATCGTTTAAAGTAGGGAGTTTCATCAATCTGTTCCTTCTTCGAGGTTTTTGACACATCGCAAACAGACATCTATATGTTTTTTGTCCGATCCAATATCTTCAGTGTAGTTCCAACACCTGGGACATTTGTCTCCCAGGGCTTTTTGTACCGCTACAAAAAGGTTGGGAAGCTCCTCGCTTTCAAAACCATTCTCAAGGGGTGTGTCAACAATTTCCACCTTCGAGACAATAAAAATATCTTTCAGGCTGTCAAAGTGTTCCTTTAAAAGCTCCAGCTTTTTCCCACCGGCAGAGATTGTAACGAGGGCATCAAGGGAATGCCCGATGATCTTTTCGCGCCTCGATTCCTCCAGGGCCTTTGTGACGACGCCTCGAATTTCGACTATTTCGTCCCAGTCCCTTTCTAGATCATCATCGGCAAATGAATCGTCCACGTTGGGAAACGACGTTATGTGGACGTTGTCCGTCTCATCGTTACCCGGAATCATCTTCCAAATCTCATCTGACGTAAACACCAAAATGGGCGCCATCAGCCTGACCAGACCGTGGAGGATTGTGTACATGGTGCTCTGGGCGGCCCTTCTCATTTCGGAGCCGGCGGCTTTTGTGTAGAGCCTGTCTTTTAGGATATCGAGGTAAAATGCGCTGAGGTTCACAGAGTTAAAATTGTGGATGGTGTGATAGATGGTGTGAAACTGAAATTGCTCATATGCTGTTATGACCCTTTTTACAAGCTTGTTGTATTTTATAAGGAGATAGCGGTCGAGGTTCGTGTAGGCATCTCTATTAACAATGTCCTTTTTTGGGTCAAAGTCGTAGAGATTGCCAAGGATAAATCTTGAGGTGTTTCTGATTCTTCTGTAGGCCTCCGATTGCCTGTCTAATATTTCCCAAGAGATGCGGATGTCGTCTTTGTAGTCCTCGGAGCTTACCCAGAGCCTTAAGACCTCCGCACCATATTTTTGGATAACCTTTTCGGGAGCCAAGACGTTACCCAGAGATTTACTCATCTTCCTGCCGTCTCCGGCAACCAAAAACCCGTGGGTCAAGACTTCGTGATATGGCGCCCGACCCCTTGTACCCACAGATGCCAACAGTGAGGAGTGAAACCAACCACGATGCTGATCGCTCCCCTCAAGGTACATATCAGCAACGTCTTTTAGTCCCGGTCTTTTTTCGCAGACGGCGGCGTAGCTTGTTCCAGAGTCAAACCATACGTCGAGGATGTCCTCCTCCTTTTCAAACTCCTTCCCGCCGCATTCTGCACACTTGGCACCGGCGGCGATAAGCTCACTTGTGTCCTTATCAAACCAGACGTCTGCACCCTCCTTTTCCACAAGAGTGGCGATTTTTTCAAGAGATGCTTCATCAATGAACTCCACTCCGCACTCTTTGCAGAAAAAGACCGTGATGGGTACACCCCAGGATCGCTGCCGGGAGATGCACCAATCGGGGCGATTTTCTATCATCCCATAGATTCGCTCTCTTCCCCACTTTGGTATCCACTTGACCTTGTCAATTTCTTTTAATGCCTGCTCCCGCAAACCCTTTTTATCCATGGAGATGAACCACTGGGGTGTGGAGCGAAAGATGATGGGGTGTTTACATCGCCAGCAATGGGGATACTGGTGCTCTATTTTTTCTGATTTTAAAAGCGTTCCCGCATCAGTGAGCTTTTTGATCACATCATCGTTGGCATCAAAAACAAATTTGCCGGCAAAAAATTCCACTTCGTCTGTGAATTTCCCAAGGTTGTCCACCGGCGCATAGACTTCAAGGTCGTATCTTTGCCCCGAAAGGTAATCATCTTGGCCGTGGCCCGGGGCGGTGTGGACGGCTCCTGTTCCGGCTTCCAGTGTAACGTAGTTTGCAAGGATTAAGAGTGACTCCCTGTCGTAGAGGGGATGTTTGGCTTTTTTCCCCTCAAGGAGGTTCCCAGAAAATTTTGCCAAAACTTTGTAGTCTCCCATCCCAAACGAGTTGAGGACGGTGTCGGCAAGTTCTTCTGCCAATATTAGCACCTCTCCTCCCTTGACTTCTGCCGCAACGTATTCAAAATTTGGGTGAAAGGCGATGGCAAGGTTTGCCGGGATGGTCCATGGGGTTGTGGTCCAAATCACAATCGATATATCTTTATCTTTTAGATCAGAAGAGATTTCTGAAAGGTCGTCAATCATTGGGAACTTGACGTAGATTGAATTTGAGGTGTGGTCGAAATATTCCACCTCCGCCTCTGCAAGCGCCGTTATGCAGGATGCGCACCAATAGACCGGCTTTTTCCCCCGGTAGAGGGAACCGGAAAGGGCAAATTTGCCGAATTCCCTAACAATGGTAGCCTCATAGCCGTAGTTCATTGTCAGGTACGGGTCGTCCCATTCCCCAAAGATTCCAAGGCGTTTAAACTCCTCTCTTTGGATATCGATGTATTTTTGGGCAAAAACTCTGCATCGCTTTCTGATGTCGCTCTTTGACATGGTGAGTTTCTTTTTCCCCAGTTCTTTATCTACCTGATGCTCTATGGGTAGGCCGTGGCAGTCCCATCCCGGAACGTAGTAGCTGTCAAAACCCATCATAAATCGCGATTTTACAATAATGTCTTTTAAGACTTTGTTCAGGGCCGTTCCCAGGTGGATATTGCCGTTGGCGTAGGGGGGGCCATCGTGGAGAATGTACTTCTCTCTCCCCTCTGATGCTGTCTTTATGAGGTCATACATCTTGATGGAATTCCAATGCTCCAAGAGTTCTGGCTCTCGCTTGGGGAGGTTTGCTTTCATTGGAAATTTGGTTTTAGGAAGGTTTAAAGTCTCTTTGTAGTCCATTATCTCTCCGCTCTTGTGAAAAAAAGGTCGTAACCATTTTTAGGTAAACTTTTTAAGTATAAATCAATATGGAAATTTGTCAAGGGAAAAGGGCTGCAATAATAGCTTTTGGGAATATACTTTTCAAGGTCGAAAATGTCATCGTCATTTATGGTGGAGTTCTTGCTTTAAGAAGACAAAGAGATGACTAAAGTTTTTTCAATCAGGCAAGATGACTGCGTGATGTTTCATGTCAAATTACAAAAACTCACTGGGACAGTTCAAAAATAATTGCTTTTATTAGAAAGCGCGATCGCAGCATGAATAAAGTGTCAAAGGGAAAAAGCATCAACAAAAAACACTCCCCCACTACCCATATTTCCCAATATTCTATTTGATTCCTACCACGCCTTCAGCAATGTTAAAGGTGTGGTCTCCAATCTTCTCGAAGTTTGTCAACATATCGATGAAAATAAGCCCCGGATCGACTTTACATTTCCCCTTGTTAAGTCTGTTGACGTGGTCTTGTCTGAAGGTGTCTTCCAGATAGTTTATCCTTTTTTCGTAGCGATTTGCCTCTGGCTTTATTGTTAAGTCTTTTCTCTCCATACTTTCAATTACGAAATTAAGAAACTTCCTCGACACTTGATATATCTCTCGGATGTTCTCCGTAGCCTCATCAGTAAAATCAAGTTTATTCACCTTCTTTCGTTCAATTAGCTGGCTCAGGTTCTCGCAGTGATCCCCAATCCTTTCGATGTTGTTTACCATATTGATGATCGATGTAATCTCCCGGGATATTTCAGGGGTGATGGACTCCTGGGATATTCTGACCGAGTATTCGGTAATCTCCCGCTGGAGTAAATCCACGGTGCTCTCCATCTTCCTTACATTGTCAAGTCGCTTCATATCCCCGTCAAATAGGGCCCTCATGCACTCGTCTAACATTTCAAGGGATATCTGTGACATACGGATTGTCTCATTTCTTGCTTCACCAATGGCAATACTTGGGGTAGAGACGACCTTCCCATCAAGGTACTTCAGGTGAAACTCCACCTCTTCCTCCTCGCCCGGTATCATCCATGTTACAACCTTTACCAGAGCACCGATTAGGGGCAAAAAGAGAAGGTTGTTTACCACGTTGAAAATTGTATGGGCGTTGGCAATGTGCCTGGCAGCAAAGGGGACATCCCCCACATTCATATTGTATAGTGCCGCCTCCTCGGTTGTTTTGATGATAAGGTTTACATCTCCCGGTGTTACCCAATTCACGAGCTTAATATAGTAGGGCATTAAGATAAAAATATAGGCAACACCTATGACATTGAACATGGTGTGAGCCCTGGCTGTCCTTTTGGCGGTTATATTAGTTCCAATGGACGCCAATTCCGCGGTTATTGTGGTTCCGATGTTGTCACCCAGAATCAGGGCAACACTTGTGGGAAA
Source organism: Candidatus Zymogenus sp. (assembly GCA_030613285.1). Lineage (GTDB taxonomy): Bacteria > Desulfobacterota > Zymogenia > Zymogenales > Zymogenaceae > Zymogenus. The sequence goes on from JAUWME010000021.1 coordinate 5,083, forward strand.
CGAAATCAGGCCGGTGCTGGCCAACACCATCGTTATTCCCACTGTAACAGACGAGCTCTGCATCATCATGGTAAAAATCGTACCAATAACAAGGGCCATAAAGGGAAAACCATCAAGGCTGGCAAAGAAATCAAGAACCGCTTGAGAACCTTTCATAAAGGCAAAGGCATCCTTCATGGTGGCAAGCCCAAAGAAGATGAGCCCAAAACCCATCAGGGCCTCCCCCAAATAGATGAGTTTTTCTTTTTTTGCAAATAGCTTTAGGACAACGCCCACACCGATTAAAGGCAGGGCATAGTTCTGGACTTTAAAAGCGATCATCTGGGCGGTCACCGTAGTGCCGATGTTGGCGCCCAACACAACCCCGATGGCCTGGGCAAGGTTGATTAGGCCAGCATTGACGAGGCTGACTGTCATGACAGTGGTAGCGGAGCTCGACTGGATTATGGCGGTTACAAATATTCCTGTTATCAATGCCAAAAATCGATTTTTGGTTATGCTTTTAAGGAAATTCCTCATGCGATCCCCGGCGTATTTTTGGAGACCGTCGCTCATTGTGCGGATTCCCAGAAAGAAGAGACCCAGTCCTCCCATTATGCCAAAGATTATTGTTTGTACCGGTACGTCCATATATAAATACTCCGAGACTATTAATTATTGTAAGTTGTGCTAATCCCAAATTGCCACAAAAAACGTGACAACCTTTCTCCTAACTCTCCAACATTCTAACCTTCTAATTCATCGGTTACAATCAAAATATTGCAACAATCCTGCCCCTCACAATTCCAAACGCCTTTTTTATATCCAATAATGAGGAAGATTTCAAGGAAATTCGTAATCAAAATACAAATAATGTTATTTCTTGATTCTTTTTATATCTTCCTCAACGCTCAACACACTCCCGGAATCGTCAATTGTGACGATAGTGTTTGGTTTACCCTCCCCGAGCACATAAACTACGTGCCAAACTGGTTTATTACCCCCTCGTCCTAATATAACAATAATCGTAATTCTTTTAGTGTTGTCGATATTAGGGAACCTCTCATCAGCCAATGCAGAATCCAATGCCCCGGCATACCCAAGCTTCAACTGTTTGAGAAACCTTTTTGTCTTAATGGCACCGTGCTTCATCTTTTTGGCCAAAGCTCTAATGTCATGCTCTTTTTTAACATCCCTCCTAATAACATCTCCCGTATTGTCATCGACAACTATTTCCATCAGTTTGATTTTCTGGAACATGACCTTAACGCTCCAAACCCTGTTCTGGGGAAGGCCGTATATTGTTACCCTCACCGGCAGGGTTGAGGTGATTTTTTTGTAATCTTCGTTATCTTTCAACTTTAGCATAACGTCCAAGGGATTCATAGTTAATGCGTTTATTGTGGTCGAAGGCTCTGGCGTTGATTCTGGCCCAACGGTGGTTGGCGGCGTATCCACATCTGGTACATCTGGAGCTGGTCTCGGTTCGGGGGTAATATCATTAGGTGGAGCCTGTGGCGGGGGAGGGGGAGTTCCATCAGGAGGGTTTTCGATTGTTTCTGGAGTAACGGCCGTGGGGGAGTCCTCAATGACGATCTTCAGGCTTTCCTCGTTGTCACTGCAGGCTGCGGTCAACATCAATATTAAAACTAATATAGTCCCCAATGTCAATCTAAAAAAAACTGTTCTTTTGACATATGCTCTATTCATTTTTTTCTCCTTCACTTTTTTTTACACCCAAAACAGCAAAAATCTTGATATTCCTTTTTAGTCCTTTTAGGGTTTGAGGCGGAAGTTCCTGTGCTACCAACCTGTTCTTCGTTTTTAGATATGTACTTTCGCTAATTAACACCTGCCCCTTTTCTGTGATAGACTCAATTCGTTGTGCCACATTTACAGTATCTCCAATGACGGTATATTCCATCTTCTTCTCAGAGCCAATGATTCCCGCTACGGCTTCTCCCGTGTTTATCCCAATCCCGATAGAGAGAGGATGCTTCCCCTGACGCTCACGCCTTGCGTTCAGTGCCACGAGCCCACTCTGCATCTCCAAGGCGGTCATAACCGCTCTCAGTGGCGGCTGTTCTTGATCCAAGGGGGCATTCCAAAATGCCATGATGGCATCGCCAATAAATTTGTCGAGGACGCCCTCGTATTTGAAGATGACGTCAATCATCACGGAAAAATAGTCGTTCAGTGTGGAAACCAGCTCCACCGGCGGGGTTTTTTCTGCCATAGGGGTAAAGCCCCTGATGTCGGCAAAGAGAACAGTTACTATCCTTTTCTCGCCAGTCAGGACAATTTTATTCTTCTGGGATAGAAGCTGGTCGGCAATCTCCCTCGTCACATATCTTTTAAAGGTATCTCTAATAAACTCCCGCTCCTTTAATCCCTCGGTCATTTTGTTAAAGCTATCTGCCAAAAAGCCAATCTCGTCAGTTGTCGTTACCGACACCCTTGTTGTAAAATTTCCGTCCGCCACTTTTTCCATGCCGGAAACGAGGGAAATTATCGGGCGGGTCAACCTGTTTGAAAAGAAAAACGACACGGCAATCGTCAAAATAATGAGAAGCAAAGTAACCGCAAGAGATTTCCCCACCATCTCCCAGATGCCCCTCTGAAGGTTTTTGAGATAGTAACCCAGATAGATCGACGATTTTATCTCCATCGTATCTCTGTCGGTGATGGAAACCTCAACTTTCTTAAGACCCTCAATGTTAAGATTCACCATCTCGGCGGGATCAACCTCAATATCGGAATCCGATCCTCGAAGGCTCGCCTTCGGGTTAATTGTTGATACACTATATTTACCCTCCTCATCTTCAATGATGATATAGACCAGATCGAGATTGTAACTTTTGGTCTCATACTTTACAGAGTAGAGGGAGTTTATCCACCGAACAAAATTCTCTCTGGGCATAGTATCCATCGTAAGTTTGATCATCGTTGCAATCCCGGCTATTCTGAGGTCGGCATCGTTCTTTTTTGTGGCCACCTCTCGATTTATGGTGATAGTTGTCATAATGCCCATAACGATGACAATAATTAGTGTCATAACAAGGGCCATCTTATATTTGAGAGCCATACCCCTTTTGTAACCCGACTTTCCAGCTCCCTCCCCTTTAGCCTTGGCATCTTTAGTTATACTATTCTTCTCCATTATCAGCTCCCATGATAAAAGTCTACTCCAAAAAGTTTAAAATTGTGTCATTCACAGCTTGACTGGGGATCCAGAATGATATTTACTGGATTCCCGTTTTCACGGTAATGACAAATTCTGTCATCCTCAGCTTGACTGGGGATCCAGAATGATATTCACTGGATTCCCGCTTTCCAAGGGAATGACATTTAATGCTCTTCTAATATTATCCATTTCCACAAAATACCAAAAGCACTTCGCACCCCCAATCTATTTTCTAAAAAATGTTGGGGGGCTATATTGGGAAGATGATTTCAAAAGAGGTATTACCCGGTTCAGACTTTACGTTGTAAGTTACCCCGTATGGTTTTAAAAGAAAATCAACAGTATAAAGTCCCAACCCTGTTCCCGAATCACCGCCATAGCCGCTATCATCACTATTGTCGCTACCACTCTTTGTAGTAAAGAAAGGCTCAAAAATATTTGGAATATCCTCTTTATCAATACCGATACCCGTATCGTGAATAATCACAACAATATTATTTTTTACAACCGCAGTTTTAATAGTGAGCTTTTTCAACGCTGTCTCCCTCATCCCGTCCACGGCATTCAGGACAATATTCACAAGACTTTGTGAGATGTCCGAATAGACACCTTTAATAGTCGGGAGGTTTTTGTCGAGGATTAACACCTTCTCAATCTTATGTTTGAAGAAGAGATCTGCTTCCAGAAAATGGATTTCCTCTGTCAAAATCTGGTTTATATCAAGATCTTCCGGTTCCCTTTTCCCCTCATTTCTGACCTTTGCCATAAGGTTTTTGACCTGATCCGAGAGTCTCTTGGAGAGGTTATATAACTCTTCTGTATCTTTAAGCAACTCCTGTCTCTTTTTGCTGATGTCACCCCTCTTCTTTTTTCCCTTCAGGGTAAATTCCTCCTCAAGGTCTTCGGAGTTGACCTTGAGCAGCATCACGAGGGCCTGAAGGGGATTGTTGAGATTATGGAAAAGTCCCTCAGTCATTATCCCAATCTGGGAGTGTTTGGCTCTTTCCATGAGCTCGTGCTTGAGAGTTTCACTTTCCGATTCAAGGATGTGAATATCGGTGACATCTTTAAGGTGAGCAAGAAAAAGTGGTCCTACATCCCCGCTTTCTTTTCTGTTCTTATCATCCGAAAGCGTAAAGACAACAATCTCAAGATATTTTTTGTTTCCATCAACTCCAACAATCTCAATCTTTTTAGGCTGTCCCGATGTGTCTTTGACAAATGTATCGTAAATAGACCCCTTTGCATCCCTCCTTTTAGGGAAGGAAATAAACTCATCAAGGTTTTTCCCTAAAAGTTTTTCCGACTTTTTTGCTACAAGTTTCTCCATAGCCCGGTTTGCAAATTTGATTATCCCGCGATTGTCGAAAATCACCCAGCTATCTCCGGAACCTTCCACCACCATCCTGTACTTTTCTTCTGACTCCTTTAGCTTACGACTCCTCTCCCTCACAAGATTTTCAAGCTCCTTGTTGTAATTTTCAATAAAAACCCTTGAGTCTTTTAGTTCTGTGGCCATGTAGTTGAAGGAATCTGTTAGCACGCGTATTTCGTCGTTGGAGGTCGGGTGGATTTCATCAACAAATTCTCCCTTTTCAATAAGCTCCGTTGCTCTGGTTAGCTTTCTTATGGGTCGGGAGATGGCATCTGAGAGGATGAATGATACTAAAGATGTGGCAATGAGGATAATGATCATTGCATAGGGAAGACCCTTACGTATCTCATCAGCAATCAAGTAGGCTTCATTCTCCTCATAGAAAACCACCACCCGAAGCCCCTCTGGGCCAATATTCTTTAAACCCGGAACCAGTGTTCCAAAAACAATATATTTTTTATCGTCGTCATCCGTATAGTGAATTATCCCCTTTCCCACAGTCATTATCTTCTCAATGCTTTTGCCTGTAAGTTTTGTAAAGAGGACATCAGTTCCCACACCGGCAACCCTTCTCCCCTCATTGTCCAGGACAATGGCGCGCCCCGTCTTTCCAATACGCGTTACAATTGTCATTTCCCAAAGTTCTTCCAGATTGAAGACGCCCACAAGTACTTCAGTGGTTTTGTCCATTTCTGCGGGAAGTGGGATATACGGCGCAATTGGCACAGACACTATGAAAGCTGGGCCTGAAAACATTGAGGACGCAAACGGTAGGGAAATTTCTGGGGAGTCTCGAAAAAAACTTTTTACATCTATTTTGTCAGTGGGAAATTTGTAAGTGCCACCCTTGGCTATAACTCCCTCTTCACTGAGAATGAAAAGAGCCATTAAGTCGGGGGAGTAATTTGTCATCTTTTTTAGCTCCCGCTCTTTCTCGACTCTTGTTGCTTTTGTGTCTCTGATAATAGGGCTTTTTTCGAGAAGCCTCACCGTATGGTAGGAGTTGTTGATCAATCTGGTAATATCGCCACTCAACCCAGACCCAACCTCGATCAATCGATTATCTGCCTCTATGGCCACAACTCGATTGATTTCATAATATGTATAAACTGAGACGAAAATGATGGGGATGAGCCCAACGTAGGTGAAAAGTAGAAAAAGCTTTAGAGATATCCTTATCTTTCGCTTTTTTCTATTCATCTGTTCGGCCGGATATAGTTTATTAAATATGCGCCGTCGGTTAAGTTCAATTGATCATTGCGCTGCTCTTGAAATAAGCTGTGGCAACAACAAAAAAAAGACGTACAATTAAGATGATCAATTAAAACTAACACCTTACAGGACAGGAACAGGAATATTGAGAGGGAGGGGTTATCCAAACGTTACTATTTTAGAATTGTCACAAGGAGCGCTGTACCCCCAAGTAGAGTTGCTATCACCAATCCTGTAATCAATACCCAGACCCTGTTAAATATCAAAAAGAGTCGGCGATTTTGTTCGTGCACCTCGTGTTGGAGCATGGTCAAAAGACCCAGCAGGTGCATTGAGTTCTGGGAGAGGTCAGACTCCATTTTTGTAATCTTTAACCCAACAGTATCCTCCAACCCTTTTATCTCACTCGTTTTTTTATCATCAAGGTGTTTTAACGCCGTCTCGAATTTATTACTATCCTGCACCCTGATTATATCCATCCACTCTTTTAAAAACAACTTCAAGTTGTCATCGCTCATAACTTCCCCCTTAACTTCTCTTACAATCCTCTCTCCCTCATCCTTTACTACTTCACCAATATATTTGTTTTCAATTACCTTAGGCTCAACTTTTACAGCTTCTCTGCTGCTGGGAACAGAACTCTTTGGCGATACCTTGATTATATCAGCAACTTCATCTGTGTGTTGTTGATACCGCTCTACAAACTTTTCGGAAACGTCCGTAAGCTGGTTGTGGTCGAGGCTCTTTAGGTATTCTTCAACTACCTCGTAAAGGGTGGAAATGTTTTCGCTCTCCCCATCATCGCCGAGGGCTTCAAACCCATCGATCGCATCCTGGACTTCTTTCTCTTTTCCCTCTCTCATTTGCGCAATCCATTTTTTCACGGGCCATTTCATAATAATCAAATCCTTTAAAACCCAACTTCTACAAAAGTTCAACAGAACATCTATAGAGGAGGTCTATTTGTTCAGCGCCATTTTATAATGAATAAATGCTATCACCTCTTCGGTTTGAGGTCAAGCAATAATATTGTTAGATATGTTGTTGTTCAATAGTCATCCAAAAGGAAAATGCCCGTAAAACATCGGGCGTCATTGACTTTTGGCCAATTAAATGATATATAAATCCCAACCAGACATAGCCGAACAAATTGTGATAGTAAAGGTGGATGCCAATATGAAACCCCCAAGAAAACTCACCGTAACGCCACTTATCGTAGTCTTTTGGGACGAACCGATGTGGCAGGGGGAAACGAAACTCTTTACAGACAGGGTCGATGATCTTGAGGCTGCTTTTGGTGATTTTGTCCCATGCTCGATGACAATCTACGCCGGGCCGGACTACACCATGAGCGAAGACAAGACCTCCCCGGCCTACTGGCAGGCAAGATTTTTTACCGTGAAGGGGTGTAAATACAGCGGGGTCAGGGTCTTAGATGAGGGGGATACCGAAGGGGCAGAGGTTATCCTCCCGCCGTTGGGGCCGGGTTTTTATCAAGACTGTATGTTTCCAGAGGGCCTAAACTGGACAGAGGAGATTGATGGAAGGATGGTGTTTACAAAGATCAAGTCGATTCGCTTTGTGGAGCACAAGTTTTCCATTTTCAATGATTATCTCCCTCCCCAACTCAGAAATAAAG
>JAUWME010000048.1 GCA_030613285.1 Candidatus Zymogenus sp.
CATTTATCGAATTTGAAGAATTATAATATAGTCTCGCGACTCTCTTGTCAACAAAAAATTACCGAGATTCCCTTAAAAAAAGTAAAGAGGTTTTGAGTGGCCCCAATGCATTGCCTCAAGCATTTCCACCATCGGTCTCGCTGACGTACTTGTTGGCGTGCTTCCACCTTTTGTGAACCCACCACCATTCTTCTGGGTTTTCCAAAATTATCTCTTCTATCTCTTCATTTATCTTTTTAAGAACATTATATACGTCTTTTTGTTCATCAAATGTCAACTGAGCCTTTAGTGGCTCTTTGATAATTATCGTGTGATCCATCCAGCCGTTACGTTTCATATATATGGGCAGCATTGTTGCACCGGTCTTGATGACCAACTCTGCGGGGCCTATAGGCATTGTTGCCTTGACGCCAAAGAACTCAACGCCCATGGCCCTTCCGTGGGTGGACTGATCGAGGGCTACCCAGAGTATCTCACCGTTTGTTAGAGTTGACTGAGATTTTTCTGCTGCTGTCTTCCTTGGCTTGACGGGAATTACCCTCAATTTGACTCCATCCTGAAGTTTGCGAATACTTTTTTTCAGCATCTCATCCTTCGGCTCCTTGTAGATGAAGGATATTGGGTAGCCTTTTAGAGATAGGGAGCAGAGAAGCAACATGAAGTTTCCAACATGGCTCCCGACGGCAAGGACACCCTTTCCACTTTCAATGGCTGCTGTGAGGTGTTCTTCCCCCTTGATGGGTATTTCCTTGGGGTTGGTAAATGGAGGTCTTATCAGGTGTCCGCATTCCATGAACATCCTGATGATTTGTTTGATGCTTGCTTTAGAAATCCTTTTTAGCTCCTTTTCTGGATATGTATTACCGTAGACGAGCCGGAGGTTTTCCATAGATTGTCTTTTCAGTGAGAAACCGAACATCCAGAGGAGCCATGCGGATACATTGATAACAAGTTTTACAAAGAAGGCAGGTATCTTAAAAAAGAGATATAGGGTAAATATTGAAATCAAAGAGAGAAGGTATTTTAGTGGATTGAAACTGTCCCGTTTTTTTATTTCATTTTGCATGGCATCCAAACGTATAACACTAATTGTAGATGTAAGATGAAATCCAGTACTTCTGTTTTGGTGAGAGAATTGCTTGAACCGATAGATTTCAATAGGTCAGGGTTTCTACTGATATTTATGTGACTGTTTCCACCTGTTGTGAATCCACCACCACTCTCTGGGGTTATCCAAAATCATTTGTTCAATAACTCCGTTGATGATTTTAAGGCCTGCGTAAATGTCCTCTTCTTTGTTTCCGGTTTTTTCAAGGAGAAATGGTTTTTTGATGATGATCTTGTGCTTTAGCCAACCGATACGTTTTATTGTCATGGGTAATATTTCAGCGCCGCTCCAGAGGGCGAGGACGGCGGGGCCTTGTGCCGTGGCGGCCTTTGTACCAAAAAATTCCACGCCAATGCTCCCCTCCCTTACATTCTGGTCGGTGGCTAACCACAATATTTCCTTATTCTTCAATGTTTTGAGAGAGCGCTTTGTGGCGACACTCCTTGGCTTTACCGGAATTGGATTGAGATTGAGTTCTTTCATCAGCTTCCAGAAATGGTCTGAAAAACCTTTATCACTTGGCTCTTTAAACACGAAGGATAGGGGATATCCCTTCAGCGTCAAGGTGGCTAACATAAGGAGAAAATTCCCGGTGTGGCTCCCCAGGGCCAATACTCCATTACCCTTTTTCAGCGCCTCGTCAATGTATTGTTCACCCTCAATTATAACGTCATTTACAATCTTCTTGTGATTTCTAACTATCAGTGGGCCTTCCATGAAAGTTTTCAGGACATTTGTCATGCTGTCTTTTGCGATTGACTTCAGCTCTTTGTCAGTGAGAGTGTTTTTATATGCAATGCGGAGGTTTTTCATGGCCAGCTTTCGTAATTTGTAACCGAAAGTCCAGAACAAAACCCCAGACATTTCCGAGAGTATCCTTACAACAGGTGGCGGAAGCATCATCATTAATTGGAATATCGGTTTTGCAGGCCATGAGTAAAATGCTCTTAGTTTAGCTTTGACCTTTCTCTTAAAACGATAGTTTCTTTCTGCCCGTTCTTTCTTTGTCATGTTCTTTTTCTATTTAGCCTATAAAGGTTGGGGTGGGGCTTTTGCTTTACTTTCACTTAAAACGTATGAACGTTCTTAACGAAACATTTAGTATTTTATATTGTACACTTATTTGGGTGATACTTAAAGGAAAAATGTCAGACGGACTAAAAAATCATCCAACATTCTTGGGGTGGTTCACATACTTACTTTGAATAATTACTAAAACAATTCAACTAAGGCTTTTTTATCCACCTTGCCGGGCCCCACAAGGGGAATGGCCTCAATGAATTTCACCATTTTGGGTACCTTATAATCCGCAGTCCTTTCCCGACAGTATTTAATAATTTCCTTATCAGTTATATCAGATTCCTGCCTCTTTACGATGATTGCCGCCAACACCTCGCCCCGTTTTTCGTCCCTAATGCCCAAGACTGCGGTCTCCATTACATTTTTGTGGCCGAGGATAAGGTTTTCCACATCTGCGGGAAATACGTTGAGTCCCCCCGTTATGATTATTTCGCTGGAGCGACCGAGGTGATAGACAAAACCATCCTCGTCAATCCTTCCCAGATCGCCTGTATGGAACCAACCGTCCCTGATATATCTTGCCGTCTCTTCCGGTTGTTTGTAGTAACCCTTCATAACTTGGGGCCCAGAAACCACAATCTCTCCCAACCCGCCCCGTTTGACCTCGTTTCCATCGTCATCGACAAATTTCATCTTGACGCCGCCAACAACTTTACCAATGGAACCCATCTTTTCATCCGCATACTTGAGGGGGAGAAGTGTCAACAAGGGGGAGGTCTCGGTAAGGCCGTATCCCTGAATCACCTTGAGGTGGGGGATTCTCCTCCGATATTCTTCCATAAGCTTTTTCGGGACGCTCATCCCCATCATTGCCACATACTTTAGAGACGATAGATCGTATTTCTCCAGTTTCGGGTCGGCAAGCATCATCTGCATTATTGGAGGCACACTATTGAAAAGTTCCACCTTCTCTCTCTCAACCGTCTTCCAGACTGTGTCGGGACGCCAGCTTTCGAAAATAACGAGACTGTTTCCGCGCTTGAGTTGATTGTTTACCATAATCGGGCCGGTGATGTGGCTCATGGGGAGGATAACCGCCATGATGGTATCCTCAGTGGTGTATTCCGGGATTATTTCCAACATCGTCTCTGGGAAGAGGTCCAGATGCCTGTATTGGAGGATGACCCCCTTTGGCTTTCCCGTGCTTCCGGACGTATAGAGATAAAGCGCCTCGTCCTCCTCATATAACTCTACGTCGGGTTCTTTGGGGTCTCCGCCAGTCAAAAATTGTTCATAATCAAGGTCGGGGGATTTGTCCCCTTCGCCGATGATTACGATTTTATCAATAGCTGGATATTCATCCCCAACATCCTTGATCGTTTTTGCCATGTCAACCGTGGTGAAAATCATTTTGGCATCAGAATCGAGGATGATGTTTCTTAACTCATCACCGTATGTGCGAAAATCGATGGGGACACAAATGACCCCGATTGAAGCCGCACCAAGATATATTTCCACAAATTCCGGGGTGTTTGGGAGATAGATAAATATCTTGTCCCCCTTTTTAATGCCCAAAGCGCTGATTTGTGAGGAAATTCTAAAGGCCCTCTCCTTGATATCTTTGAAGGTGATTTTTCTATCACCAAAGATCAAAGCCGATTTGTTGGGGAGCCTATCTGCTGTTAAGCAAAGTTCTTTTCTGATGTTCAAATCTGTCTCCTAAGTAATGTTTACTATTAAAGATTTACTATCAAGGGAATAAAATACTAATATACCTTATATTTCTATAAATTTCCACAAAATAATTCTCTTTCAGAGTTTTTTTCGGTTTTTTTTTAGGCGAACAAAGACCAATGTTGGCGCTGTTAAATAGGAAAAGCGAGAAAGTTATATGCTTGAATATTGCAACTGGAGCAACTTGTCATTTTAAAGACTTGCCGAAATAAAGAGCGGCAAGCTGGTGTAAAGTAAAACGAAAATAAAATGCCACCCGCCTTTTAAAAAAGAAAGGCTTCAATCTCATAAATGATAGGCTCTCGGATTGAATAGTGATTTTTTACCGTCATTTTAAGTGCAGAAAGAAATCCCACGTCATACATAGCCCAAATCATTCGTAGATTCGTAGTAATATATCAGTTGTGGAAACATTACATTCACTTTCAGACAAAAATCATCTACCCTTTTAGAGAATTGATCACGTCTTTTAAAAACTCCAGCTCTGCCTCGGCAAGTCTCCTATTGTGAGAAAAGATAACCGCCTCCCTGCTATTAGCCTCTTTTACCTTTGCCTCTTTTTCCGATAGCTTAAGGATATAGATAAGTTTTCTCAATTCCTTGGATCTATTCGTTAAATTCTCGATGGCTTCATCGTTTTCCAAAAGATCAATGAAGTAGAGGGAAATATCAATGTTAAGCAGTGGCCTCTTGTTGTTAGTCATGTTTTCGGTGAGGAGCTTCTTAAACTCGGTTCTTCCCTTGTATGTCAGGGAATAAAGATTTTTCTGGGGTCTTTTGGAGTCGGTAACGGATGTGTGGGTTACATAACCATCCTTTTCCAGCTTGTTTAGGGTGTAATAGATTGAAGTATTATCGACATTGATGAGATTTATAAGCTCCTTCTCGATAACCTTGCGAAGTTTGTATCCGTGGTTGTCTCCCCGCATGAGAAGTCCCATAATAACAATTTTAAGCATTTTTACTCCAAAAATTAAATACGGTGGATTATGGTAAATTGTATTCTAATATATTTTTCCTATTTAATAACACAACTATTCAGTTGCTGTCAATCTATTTTTTCTGAACTCTCAAATAATCCAAACTGTCAATTTGTAATTTTATTTCTTGACTTTAAACAAAATCAATGATACATTCTATAAATTGTAAATTGGTTTTGAGGATTACCATGAATAAAATTAGCAAGAAAATGAAAATTGTTAGCTTCAAAGGGATTAAGTATCTTTCCCTAACAGCTTTGATTGTTCTATTTGCCCTCTCCCTTGTGAGCATGAGTGCAGATGCAGAGAAGAAGAGAGTTGCCATTGTGCCCTTCCAGATAAATAGTCCTGAAAATCTGGATTATCTGAAAGGATCAGTCTTCAGTATGCTTGCATCGAGGCTCTCTGTCGATGAGACCATCACTGTAATCGATAGAAATAAGGTTGAAAAAGCCCTGGGCAAAGATGGAGGCGCATCCCTTACTTCAGACAGTGCCATTAAGTTGGGCAAAAGACTCGGCGCAGATTATATCGTAGTTGGCGTATTAACAAAACTCGGTGAGACATTCTCTCTTGACGCAAAAATGTACGACGTGAAAAAAAGCGAGAAATCCACTGCAGTCTTTGCCCAAGGAAGCGGTATGGATGCGCTCATCCCAAAGGTTAATGAATTTGCCAGAAACATGAACTTCAAAATTTTGGGATATGTCCCCGCCGAAGGCGTAGCAGGATATAAAGGACTTCAAGCAGAAAACCCAAATTTTATCTTCTCCACCAGAGACCTCATGTCAAAAACAGACTTCAGAAAAAGCCCGTTTTGGAAAATGCAAATAAAAGGCGTAGATGTCGGGGATATCGATGGGGATGAAATGAATGAAACGGTGGTGATTGACAATAACGACCTCTGGGTTTATAAACGGGGTAAACAAGAATTTGAACTGCTTACTAAATTTTCGGGTCGACCAATAAACAATTTCCTAACCGTCGATATTATCGACCTCAACAACAATGGAATAGATGAGATTTTTATATCCAACGTGAACAAGGGGCGATTAAGCTCCATCGTTTTAGAATACGACCCCGAAAAGAAAAAACTTGTTCGTATCAAAAAAAATATTCCCTTCTTCTTCAGAGTTTTTACACTTCCAAAGAGAAAACCAGTACTGCTTGCACAAAAGATGGGAATGGATAGTTCGTTTTTCGGACCAATTCTAAAAATGGAATATAAAAAAGGAGAGTACGTAGCAGAGATGGCCCTCGATTTCCCAAAAGGAACTAATATCTTCGGGATAACTCTCCCCGTCGACATAGACTATGACGGACGACCGGAAATCGTGAAAATCAACGAACATAATCATCTGACAATCGAAAACCTTGATGGTAAAAGAGAGTGGATAACTAAAGAGTATTGGGGAGGAACCCTAAACTATTTTAATACTAGAGTAAAAGAAGAAAAAATGGAAAAGGGCAAGGACACTTCAGGTATGGTAAATGCCGAAGTCTATATCCAACCAAGACTCTTTGTTACTGACCTCAACCACGATGGTTCATTTGAGGTGTTGATAAACAAAAATATCTCAAAAACTATGAATCTCGCTCCCAAGTTCAGAATGTATGAAACAAGTGAGATTTTCAACCTCTCCTGGGACGGAATAAATCTGTCAGAAAACTGGCAGTCACGCACAATAGACGGATACATTGCTGACTATCAACTCAAAGATGTAGACTCCGACGGCATCGACGAGCTGATTATCGCTGTGGTATTTTCATTTGAAATGACTAAACTCATCCCAGCAAGCAGTGGTGTCCTAATATATGAACTGAGCTTCTAAGGCGGTGTAGCTCAGATGGTTAGAGCATGCGGCTCATATCCGCAGTGTCCGGGGTTCAATTCCCTGCACCGCCACCAAAACCCCCCATCGTATATTTACGTTGGCAATTAAGGGGGTTGCCGTAATTAAGAGGGGTTGCCGTAAATTCTACGTTGACAATTAAGGGGGTTGCCGTAATTAAAAGGGGTTGCCGTAATTAAGAGAGGTTGTCGTAATTTTGGAATTGCTGTAATTATGGGGGGGCTAACATTTTAGGAGTAGGCTGTCGTAATTAGAGGGTTGGAACATTGTTGCAATAATAAAGTCGTCGTCTTTTTTAGACGGCGATATTTTTTGGAGTTGGCCAAAGCAGAGCCTGCATCTTGCCTGCTTATTAAGTGCAATAAAAGTATTTAATTTATCAACTTTACTTTGCTGTTTATAAGATAGATGTCGTAAGTCCCACCGGATGCTTTCCATGAATAAATAATTCCCTCCACGAAAATCTCATTCCCTTTACGAAGGGTCTGAATGATATTATCCGTCTCCTTTATGCCGATTAGGACATCACAAAGCTCATGTTCCCTCTTAGAGACCGGCATGGCCGATATCACCTTGATTACATATACGTATGATTCATCGGGGAAAGAGTCGCTGCCCCCAGGAAAGTCGGTATTGTCGAAATATCGTTTCCTAACTATCTTAATTATAAAGTAACCGTTCAGATTTTTTCCCAAGAAAGTCTCGGCGTATCTCTTTGCTTCTATTTCTTTCTGAATCTTTGTCAAGTCGGATTCGCGCCAATCCTTTATCATGTTGTCGATTTCAGTAATGTTAAAATAGTCGTCGCTTGCGTAGTTGTCCCAATCAATTCCCTTTGCGATTATCTCAGAATTCTCATCAGGATTGGACAGCGACGGTGAAGGGATGGGAATGGGAATAAGTTTATTCTTCTCCTCTTCTATCGGTTGCTTTTCTGCAACATTTTCGGGGATTATAGGCTTTTTTTGAATCTCCTTTTTTTCGATTATTTTGAGGGCAGGTTGCATCTGTGGTGTGGTCTTCGTGGCCCTTCCGGCAAAAAAACCGATACTCAATGCTGAAAGGATTGCAATTGACAAAATTACCATGTTTGTCATATTAAATCCTTTATCCTTGAAAAACCGAGTGTATAAAGTTGCGGTTCTTTTTGGTGGTTCGGACGAAGATGGATAGGGGAATTCTATCTCATGGTGTTGGTTATGATCAGAGTCGGGGGGCGGTTCTGGTTCTTTCTGTTCGGGTGTGATGTCTGCGGTATCCTTCTCGGCGATATTGTCTGCTTGGGCCGTGGTTGTTTCAACCTGAAACCTCTCTTTGCACTTCGGGCACTCCACTGTTTGTCCCGGATGAAGAGCCTTGTCATCTATAATGCTTCCCTCAAATCCGCATTTGGGACACAAAGTATTCATCAAAAAGCTCCCGGCCAACTATTCAATTGGTTTATAAATCTATCGAGGGGTTTTTGGCCACACCTCGTACTTTTAAAATATCAAATGGCGTGTTGGCTCTTAATATGATATTTGTCCCAGGATTTCCAACACCAAAATATTGATTTCACAATATCAGTTTGTAACATTAATTTCGTAACACTAACTTCGGGAGATTAACTATTTCCGCGCTCAAGGAACTTGACATACTCATCATCAGGAATAAGCGAACCCCCAGTGCTCCATAAAATGTGGATGGAGTTTTCTATCGAACCCGCCAACTTCATCTCTTTTATGTAGTCCATTCCCAGGGGATTATGCTGGAGGTGTATCGGCCCCATGAACCCGGCAGTGGCCGAAGGTTCCACCTTAATCGCCTCACTCTCTTTTAGCATATAGAGAAAACGGAAGAGGTCGTCGTCAGCAACTGTAAAAAGGCCAGAGACGAGGTTTTTGACCATCGATCCAACAAGACGAGACGGGCTGCTGACAGATAGTCCATCCGCCTCGGTGATATTGTTGAGGCCGAAATCGTAGATGGAAATGTCTTCTTCAAAATTGGTCAACATCCCCAAAAGGAAGGCCGGGGCATTGACAGGCTCTGCAAAAAAACAATGCACATTATTGCCAAAGATGTGTTTTAGCCCAAAGGTGATTCCCCCCGGCGCCCCGCCAACACCGCAAGGGAGATATACAAACAGGGGGTGATTACTATCGACCGTTATGCCCAACTGATTAAGTTGGTTTTTGAGGCGAAACGCCGAAACGGCGTATCCCAAAAAGAGAAGTCTCGAATTTTCGTCATCAACAAAATATGTGAAAGGGTCGTCAGCGGCCGCCTCCCGCCCGCTTTTCACCGCAAAACTATAATCATCTTCGTACTCAATAACCTTTACACCCTTTTCCCGCAAGAGTCTCTTTTTCCAATCCTTCGCCTCTGATGACATATGGACGCATCCGTTAAGACCCAGGGCAGAGGCAGAAATCCCAATGCTCAAGCCCAAGTTTCCGGTGCTCCCCACAGAGACGGTGTATTGCTCAAAAATGCTTTGAATCTCATCATCTTTGATTATTAGATAAGGGTCACTGGTTTTGAAAAGCCCGCTTTCCACAGCAAGCCCCTCGGCAAAATGGAGCACCTCGTATATCCCGCCCCTTGCCTTGACGGAGCCGGCAACCGGAAGGTCATGGTCTCCCTTGACAAAAAACCTCCCTTTAAGATCAACATCAAAATTATTGGACATACTTCTTTTGAGGTTTGGGGCAGGGATCAGTTGGGACTCGATGATGCCGTTCATCTCCCTTGTGTCTTCAAAGAGGTTGGAGATGAGCGGTGCAAAACGAATTAGGCGCGCCTCGGCATCCTCAATGTCATTTAGCGAGAGGGGAAGTTTGGGGAGTACCTCATCAAAGTTTTTGAGGCTGTCGTTTATCCAGAGATGCGGTGAGGCGCTGCTGACCTTTTCGATTTCCCACTTTCGGTTATTTTGTTTTGATACCATGAAGCTACTCAACAATTTTTGAGATTATGATATTACGTCCTGTTTCTATGTTACCACATTATATATAGCTTATATGTCGAGCAATTTCAAGCCAGTTACGTCGTCGTGTTTTCTTGTAAGGCCGGGGTGAAGA
>JAUWME010000350.1 GCA_030613285.1 Candidatus Zymogenus sp.
GTCATGCCTGCCATGGGGCTGGGTTATTCAGATGATTATTCCTTCAACGACAGATTCCAGGCCTATTTTAGAGAGAGGGCAGAGGGAGGTGTGGGTCTTATGATAATCGGCCCCATCGCCATCGACAAGATTGGCGCCGCCCCGTATATGCCGGAACTATTTGACGACAAAAACATTGAATCTTTGAGCCGTTTCATCGAAGATGCAAAACGAGACACAGGGGTTAAGGTTGGAACCCAGCTCTTCCACATGGGGAGAAACGCCTTTTCCTATTTCACGGGAGAGATACCCATCGCCCCTTCTGCCATTGCCGGAAGGATGACGGGAGAAACTCCCAGAGAGATGACTAAAGACGATATCATCGAAGTTAAAAAGGCCTTCAGAGACGCCGCAAAGCGGGCAGTGGAGGCGGGGTTTGACTACATAGAGCCGGTGGGTTGCACGGGTTATCTTATCAGTCAGTTTCTTTCACCTGTTACCAACAAAAGAAAAGATGAATATGGCGGGCCAATTGAAAATAGGATGCGTTTTGGAATAGAGGTGATCGAGGAGATCAAAAGCGTTGTGGGAGATAAGGTCGCTGTGGGGATACGGATTGCTGGAAACGACTTTTTGGAGGGAGGACACACAAATCGGGAGTCTGCGCAATTTGCCGTAGAGTGCGAAAAGGCGGGGGCAGATGCCATAAACGTAACCGGCGGTTGGCACGAAACTTACATCCCCCAGCTTACTACAAACGTACCACCGGGGATGTTTCTCTATCTCGCCCGTGGAATAAAAGAGAAGGTGAGTATCCCAGTCTTTGCATCCAATCGCTTGGGAGACCCCAATGTGGCCGAAATGGCGATAAGGTCAAAGAGTGCTGATCTTGTCTGCTGGGGAAGGCCCCTAATCTGCGATCCGGAACTTCCCAACAAGGTAAAACAGCGGAGATTTGATGAAATAGTCCCCTGCATTGCCTGCAACCAAGGTTGTTTTAATGCGGTGTTTGAGGGGAGGAAAGTGTCATGCATCCTGAACCCGAGGGCCGGTAGGGAGCTTGACTTTCCAAAAGTAGTCAAGGGTGGCGCCAAATCCGCAAAGAAGAAGATACTCATAGCTGGCGGTGGTCCCGCCGGAATGGAGTTTGCTTTAACAGCAGCATCAATGGGCAACGATGTCACCCTCTACGAAAAGGATAGCAGGTTAGGTGGGCAGATAAACCTCGCCGCGGTTCCCCCCGGAAAAGGGGAATTCTCAAACATAGTTGAAAGCCTCAAAGGTCGAATGAAGATCAACGGCGTTAAGGTTGAACTTAATACCGAGCTAACACCAAAAATCATTGAAGAAGCAAAGCCCGACGTCCTTGTGGTGGCAACGGGGGCAGAGCCCATAGAGATCAAAGTCCCCGGCATCGATAAGCCTCACGTTGTGAGCGCCTGGGATGTCCTTATGGACAGGATACCAAACATTGGGGACAACGTTGTGGTCATCGGAGGCAGCGCCACCGGTTGCGAGACCGCACACTACATCGCAACTATGGGGACATCAGACGCCGAGACCCTCAAATTTCTCCTCTACCACAATGCCGAGGATATTGAGTTTACCAAGGAGCTACTATATAAAACCGGGAGAACGATTACCGTAATCGACATGGTAAACCGCATGGCGGACAATGTGGGTAAGACATCCAGATGGTCGTTAATGAAGAGCCTTAGACTCCTTGGAGTCAATTTGAAGCCAAAGACAAGGCTTATTGAAATCACTGACGATGGTGTTGTGGTGGAATCTGACAAGGGTAAATTCACAATTCCTGCCGATACGGTTATCACGGCTGTGGGGGCAAGGCCAGTGCGGGAGCTTTCTGATTCAATGGCGGGTAGCGATATCGAAGTCATCACAATTGGAGATGCGGTGGAGACGAGAAAAATCACCGAGGCCATACAGGAGGGGTTTGAAAAGGCATACAGTCTCTAACCGCACAGTGTTGCTGGGGGTGTCGGGTTGTTGGGGGTTGTTGGGTAATAATTCAATTAAAACGGGGTTGTCGGGCTGTTTGGGGAGGGGTGGATACTAATTCATGTAAAGTGAGGTTGTGGTGGGGGATTTAAAGCGGGAAATTGAATTAAATGGATTATATAGATAAGACAGAAATATTTTAGATAATATAGTAGAGCAGATGTTTAAATAATTAAGCAATTTTCTCAAAAAACACAAGGAGCGATATTATGGCGAAGAAGTACGATGCAGTAGTAATCGGCGCGGGTTTAGGCGGGCTGTCCGCCTCCACATTGATGGCAGGGCAGGGAAAGAAAGTCCTCCTCTTGGAGAGTCACAACATCCCCGGCGGTTATGCCACCTCGTTTTGTCGGGGCAGATTTGAGTTTGATATTGCCCTCCACGCGCTTTCTGGACTAAAGGCGGCAGACGGAACCCCCGGAAGCCTCTACTCATACCTTGATGCCATAGGTGTGGCAGAAAAGGTTGAGTTCATCCAAATGCCAGACCTTTACAGGATCAAAGACGATAACATCGACATGACGCTCCCTGCAAACCGTGATGCATGTGAAGAAATGCTGTCAGATAAATTTCCCGGCGATGCTGAGGGGATAGAAAATTTCTTCGAGACAATATTCAGCATGATGGATGATTTCAATGGTGTAATTAGATCAGCTGCCAGCAGATCTGACGATCTTACAGTAGAAAAACACCCCACCTTTATAAAGTACGGGATGAAACCCTACGGGGAAGTCCTCGATGATTTTATAAAGGACGAAAACCTGAAAGCCATTCTCTCCGTCTACTGGGGGTATGCGGGCCTTCCGGTCTCCAAGGTGCCGTTCCACCTCATGGCCGCAATCTGGCAGTCATACCTTGTAACACCGCCCCACCACATCAGGGGCAATTGTCAAGCGCTCTCCAATGCATTTTTGGATACTTTTTACGAAAAGGGTGGAGATGCTAAATTCAGCACTGGAGTAAAGAAGATAACTGTAAAAGATGGAAAAATAACGGGAGTAATCACAGACGATGGCGAGGAATATTTAGCAAAGGCTATTGTTTCAAACGCAAACCCCCTTTCCACCATGATAAATATGGTGGGAGCAGAGCACACGCCAGATGAATATCAGAGGGATTTAAATAGCAGGATAATCGGTACTTCTGCAATAAATATCTACATCGGGCTCGACTGCCCGCCGGAGACGTTTGGGGCCAAGGTTCATGAGAACTTCTTAAACTTGGGGTCGACTTCGGAGTCGGTATGGGAAAACAGTTTTAACCTCGATCCACCCAATGGTATGCTCTTTACTTGTTACAACGTTACAGACCCAAAGTTTTCACCACCCGGCACATCCGCTGTTGTCTTGACAACGCTGGCCTACGCCCGACCTTGGTTTAAGGTCTCTCCGGAGCGTTACGTGGATGTGAAAAACCAATATGCGGAGGGGATGCTTGAATTGGCAGAAAAACACTTCCCCGGGTTTAGGGAACATATAGAGGTCATCGAGGTTGCAACTCCGGTAACAAATATGCGCTATACCAGAAATCCAAAT
>JAUWME010000134.1 GCA_030613285.1 Candidatus Zymogenus sp.
GGAGCCAATATCCACCAGCCAATCAAAATCCCGTAATGAAATTGATAGATAATCGATAGTGTTGATACAGAAAGGAACATCAAGGAGAGAAAGACCACCTTGACAAGGAGTAGATACCTTAAGATATTTCCAGATAAAGACTTCATCTCTTGTCCTATGGTTTAAAAAGCTGGTTGAGGCAGGTCAGGGCAGCGATTGTCTCGAAACAATTTCAATCCCAACACGACATATTAAGACGTCCCATTATTATTACTATTAATATTGCAGCTATTATAGCGGAGAAAAGCATGAAAAGCTACCGAAAAGAACTGTGGTTTGAGGTGCCCACAAGGAGGGGCTTTGTGAACATCACCCCAGATGTGGAAAAGTGTATTGTGGAAAGTGGCGTGAAAGAGGGTTTGTGTCTCGTCAATGCAATGCACATCACCGCATCGGTTTTTATCAACGACAACGAGTCCGGCCTCCACAGCGATTTTGATAAGTGGCTGGAGGGACTTGCCCCCCACGAGCCAACAAGCCAATATCGCCACAACAGCGCCGAAGACAACGCAGACGCCCATCTCAAACGTACCATTATGGGAAGAGAGGTGGTTGTGGCGATAACCGAAGGCAGGCTCGACTTCGGCCCCTGGGAATCCATCTTTTACGGGGAATTTGACGGGCGGAGAAGAAAGCGCGCCCTCGTCAAGATTATTGGAGAGTAAGCCTGAATCTAAAAGGATGACAAGTAGAATGGACTGTGTCTTTTGCAATATGCCAAGGGAAAATATCATTTTTTCAAAGGAGCCAATCTTCGCCTGTTTTGACATCTACCCGGTTTCTCCTGGGCATACGTTGATTATAACCGAGAGACACATTGGGAGTTGGTTTGAGACCACGCTTGAGGAGCGCAAAGCCATCGACGACGCAATATTTGAACTCAAGGATATGCTCAACACAAAATTTTCGCCGGATGGCTACAACATCGGGGTGAACATCGGCCGTGATGCGGGCCAGACCATTGACCATCTCCACGTTCACTTAATCCCCAGATACCGGGGCGACATGGACGACCCGTGGGGCGGGGTCAGGGGTGTAATACCAGACAAAAGGCTGTACCCAAAAAAAAAGAATGCCTAATGATATTAAGCCCCCTTTTTTTGCTATTCAGGTTGCTGGAGGATTTTACAAAATACTAAATATTGTATTTAAGAATCAATCCAATAATTGCAATCAACCCCCTCGCTCCACTTTGATCATCGCATCAATCTCAATGTTGATCATTCTATCCACAACTTCCTTTTTGATACCAGCGACATTAGAAAGCGCCTCTACGTAACTGAGGTAATACCCCTCTGCGATTATTCCGGCAACCACATCCATAAGTCTTTTAAATGCGCCAAACAACCTCTCCGCATCACTCTTTTCAAAAGATTCAAGACATTTTGTCAAAAAGAGTTGCTGAACAAGGCTTACCATACCAAGCATATAGGAGTTGGGCACACCCCTCTTGATATGAAGAAGGCCGACGATCCATAAATTCTTAAAGAAGTCGTCATTTATATCGCCATTTAAGACAGTCAACAACCATCCTGTCAGTGTCTTCTCCCTCTCTTGCCGCTCGTTTTCCTCAAAAACCACTGCGGTAGGTTCGTATGCAAAAAGGGTGTCGTAAAAACCCTTTACAAATTCATCCACCAAACCGGTTGTTTGGGCAGAAAACTCTTTAAGGGTTTCCCTGTCTTTATCTGAATAGCCCGTTAGTTTGATTAAGTCCTCTAAAACCTGTTCTCTCATAAATCACCTCTCATGGAAAAGAATTAAACTCTAAAGTTTGTTGATATTGATTACTATTATATATATAAATTTCTTAAAGTCAATAGAGTATTATAGAATTTTTCAATTAGATCAAAAAACTTACTGCGATTTTCAACTGTGCTACGTTATCACCGCTTGCCTCAATGACCAGCGGGGTTTCAGTTAGAAGCAAAGCGAAATCTGAAGGGGAGAAATGAAGTGTGATAAATGCGAAGAAAAAATTCCCCAGGGTGATGAGATGGTTTTGAAAGGGATGACCATCTGCGAGGATTGTTATATGGACATCGTCTCACCCGTTTGGATATGTAGCACGTGGGCCCAGTATATTGCCAGAGGATACAGAGGAGAAAAGAGTGCAGGGGATAGTCTCAACGAGACCCAGAAAATGATCATCGAATATTACGGGAAACCGGCTATATCGTTATGGCGTTCTGGAAGCACTTGAGGCAAGGCTCAATATTACCCGCACCGGGCTCGAAAGGGAGATCGCCCCGTTGATACATATGAAAATAGTAAAAGGAAATATTTTTAAAGGAGAAGTAAAAATTTACCTCTCTTAAATTGTTTTTCATACACGCTTTTTATCAACAAATGGCAGAAGAGATGATTGCAGACCGGTGGCTTTTTCTACCTCCCATTTACCTAATTCCCTCATAGACCTCTTACCAAAAAATACCAAACCTCTTGGATTTTTTTTGAATCTCAATAGTATCAATGAGCGCAAGATCAATGTCAAAGACCTCGACAGTGAGCTGATTGTCTGAAGTGGTGAGTCTGCAGAAATGGTGCTTCAAGATATATTTCTCACTGTAATCGCTTATCTTCTTGCGGCTGTAGAGGGGCGCCCCACCCCCGCCGGTGGTTATAAAGTGGATGCCTTTATAAAACAATCTTTCGTAGGCGTGGACGTGGCCGCAAAAGACGAGGTCAACGCCGTGTTCCTCAAAGAGCGGAAGGAGAATCGGCCCCCAACCCTTTTCATCTTCGGTGTGTCCACCGGCCTCGCTTGTGAAGATTGGGTGGTGAAACATCACCACGATTAATTTCGACTCCGCGCCAATATCTTCAAGGTCTGCCAAAAGCCATTTGTATTGATTGGAATCTTCGCTTAAATTACTGCTGCTGTCAAGGACAATAAAGTGGATGCTGTTTTTTTCAACGCAGTACCACGAGAGGTCTCCCGGAACGCCGGCGTTTTCAACAAAACTTTTAAAGCTCCCGTCGTGGTTTCCCCGAACAGGGTAAAATTCAGACTCGTTTGTTATCCTTGATATGAATTTCTTAAACCTTGTCCATTGGTAAATCCTCGAACCCTTTGTAACAAGGTCGCCGGTGCTAAAGACAGAAACGGGTCTCATATCCATAAATGCGTCAATTATCCTCTTGTGGGTCTCGTGGCCCCGTCGGCTGTCTCCATAGACGATGATTGGCCTCTGTTCGGGGCTTTCGAAGGCTGCGGAGATACTAATGAAAACAAAAAGAGTCAAGAAAGCAAAAAGGGTGAGAAGAATAATGACAGCAAACTTTATTTTTCCGACTGCCTTATCGATATTTCTATTTGAGATTTTAGGCTTCAACCCACCCTTCACTATCGATGGCTTTGCAAAAAGGCTCTTTTTCATTTTCAATTTCCTCACGTATATTTTATGAACTATTATAGTTGTCTCTTCACAATAAGCAAGCGTTTTTAGAAAGTGTTTTAAAAAAGCATTTATAGTCTACTTTAACAAGGAGCTTAAGCCCCTTGTCTTACATTATGATTTTATATTAGCCTTGATTCCCGCATTCAAAGGGAATGACGTCAAAAAAAATTAAATAGGTTTGACAAGACATACAAAAATGGAGTAGTGTAAATCATAACTAAAATGGTTGGGAATTGAGATGTTTGAAGACAAAATTGATCGCAGAAGTTTTTTTAGATAAAGTGGAACTTTTGTTATTAACACAGCTATTTTCGGATTGTTAAAAAAGGGACGGGTTCTTGGATTATGTAGTAGAAAGATTGATAAAGAAATAGACGAAATTGAAAAAGTGTCATCAATTTGCGTAATTGCCAAGCCTACTTGTTTACGAATTGTGTTCCTTTGTCAACGCCACCTTTCTATAAACTTCTCCCTCTCATCTTGAGGAATTGACCGAATCCTCCTTAATGAATTATTAAGTCCACTGACAAGCAGGAGCTTGTCAGTGCCAAATTCCTTAAAATTCACAAGAAGTAGTTCCATCGATGAATCTATCTTCAAAAAAAAGGGGGGAATATTACTCCCCCCCTCCTAAATTAAATATTAACTCAATTTTCAATTATTTCCTAAAGCCCCATCATCCTCGAGATGATAAGCTTCATAATTTCGGTTGTCCCGGCGTAGATGGTGTGGACTCTGACATCCCGAAAGAGTCGGGCGATGAGATATTCTTCCATGTAGCCGTATCCGCCGTGGAGCTGGACGCCCTGCTGCACAATGCGGTTTGCCATCTCGGGGACCCAAGATTTTGCCATGGACACTTGCATTACGACATCCTTTCCTTCCATGTGATCCAGTGTCAGTTTTTCGAGGAATGTCCTTCCAATTTCCACCTCTGTTGCCATTTCGGCAAGCTTAAAGGAGTTGTGCTGAAAGCGGGAGATCGGTCTCCCAAAGGCTTCTCTGCTCCTGCAGAAGTCGATGGTAACCTCAAGGGCAATTTCTGCAAGAATCTGGGATGCCCACGATGCAAAGAGTCTTTCCTGCTGCAGTTTTTCCATTAAATACTTAAAGCCAGCCCCTTCCTCTCCCAGAAGGTTCTCTGCCGGAATCTGGCAATCCTCAAAGAATATCTCGGAGGTGTCCTGGCTCTTCATGCCAATTTTATCGAATTTTTGTCCCTTGATAAAACCGGGGGTGCCATCCTCAACAACGAGGAGACTTATGCCGGCGTATGGCGGATCCGCCTTTGGGTCGGTCTTTGCGGCCACTATGCAAAGATCGCAGTTTATCCCGTTGGAGATAAACGTCTTCTGGCCGTTGATAAGGTAACCTTTGTCGTTTTTTATTGCTGTGGCCTTCATGGCGGCAAGGTCAGAACCGGCGTTGGGCTCTGTCATTGCAACAGCTGTGATTATATCCCCGCTGGCACAGCCGGGAAGCCACTTCATTTTCTGCTCCTCGTTGCCGAAAGAATAGAGATATGGAACGACTACATCGCTGTGAAGTCCCACGGCAAAGCCTGACTGCTTCGTCCTGGCGATCTCTTCAAGTGTGATAATGGAATATTCAAAGCCGACGCCAACACCGCCGTATTTCTCCGGGAGCCAAGAGCAAAGAAACCCCTGCGCTCCAAAGTCTTTCCATGCCTGCTTGGGAACAATTCCTTTTTCCTCCCACTCGTCGGCAAAAGGGGTTACTTTATCGGCACAATATTTCTTCAGCGCATCTCTGAAGATTCGGTGCTCTTCGGTATAAAATTTTTCCAGCAGAGACATTTTTTCCTCCTAAATTTCAAGTCGTGTAGATTACATTTTGATTAAATAAATCCAAAAAAAAGCAAGTATCTATCGTCCTCATAAGTATAGAAATTAAATCCTACCTTGATCCATCAGTCTGTTTGTTCATGCCTTCATTGCAACTGGGCGATTACAATTATTACAACCCTCTCAATTCTTTGTGCCTTCACCTCTGCTTGGCCTTCACAATATTAGCAGCAACCCCGATATTGTACTTTTTCCAACGAAAGGGTGTTATGTACCTCAGTTTTTTATTTTCAATATAGCTATTTACGTAATGTATTTCTGCCGAGTCTGTCTCGGTATCCAAAAGCGCAAAGCTCGGTCTTGGGTCTTGGGAGAGTGGTTCTCCCACGGAACCGGGATTGATAATGGTGACATTTCCGCTCTTTACCACCATGGGGATGTGGGTGTGGCCCAAAATAATATAGTCGTAACCGAGGGTTTCAAAGGCGGGAAAATCGCCATATTCGGGGTAAATATATTCGCTCTTAATATTCCAAGGGCTTCCGTGGGCCATGAATATTTTTTTATTAGCAAGCTCAAGCTTCATGGAATAGGGGGTTTTGTTGATCCTTTCAACAAGTCCTCGCAAGACATCATCGTCTTTGCCAAAATTGTCAAAATAGAGGACTGCCATATCCTCGTGATTGCCCTTGATGAAAACAATCTCGTTTTCATCGATTATCTCAAAAACCTTTTTTAGATCGACCGCTCTGCCGGCGATATCTCCTGAGAGGAGAATCAGGTCGGTTTCGGGCATTTCGCCAATGGTGGCCTTGAGTGCCTGCTCGTTCCCATGAATGTCAGATATTATTCCGATTAGCATCTTGATATCAATTTAATATTAATAGTAATAGTATGTGAACAGTCCCGGGGCGAAGGGATTATCCTTCGCCCCTATGACTCAAAGTGAAATCGTTGTTATTTTGAGAGTATGGGCATCATATAAGCAAAAGTATCCTGTACGGTTGCGGCCTCTTTTGGGCTGGACATATCTGTAATCTTGCCCCAGTTTTTCATTATATCTTCTGCCGAGATATCTTTTTTGCCATCACCAATAATTGTTCCTTCACCGATCATTATTGCTGACCTGCTGAACCAGCCGACGCCAGCGTTGAAAATATAACCGGAATCTTTGTTTTCTTCAGATGACAGATAGACAGCGAGAGGTGTGATAAATTCAGGTTTTAGTTTGTCAAAGAACTCCGGAGGCATAACATCTTCGGTAAGCCTTGACGCTGCTACAGGAGCTATGGTATTTACCAGCACGTTGTACTTGGCTCCTTCGAGCTTTAGTGTGTTCATAAGCCCCACAAGACCCATCTTCGCCGCCGAGTAGTTCGACTGTCCAAAGTTACCGTAAAGGCCGGCTCCTGATGTTGTAAAGATAACGCGGCCGTAGCTGTTCTCCCGCATTACTGCATAGGCGGGGCGGGTTACGCAGAAGGCACCTCTTAAGTGCACTGCC
>JAUWME010000209.1 GCA_030613285.1 Candidatus Zymogenus sp.
ACCCCCGGCACCCCTCCAACAACCCCGACACCCCTCAAGCAATCTCAGCACCCCCCTCTCGAAATTAAATATCGACAGCCTCAGTAGCCCTCCATCTCTCACCGACTTCGGCTATTTTTCCGCCGAGAAGGTAACGCCTAATCCACTCGAGTGCCATTTCTGACGAAATAAGTCTTATACTCTCCCTGTCACCCGGAAATGCGTATCCTTGGGAGATTACAATCTCTTCCTTTTTATGGTTACTGCTGCGGTCTTCGTTAAAAGCCAACGCAATGAATACTGTCCCTACTGGCTTTTCTTCTGTGCCTCCTGAAGGGCCGGCGATTCCCGTTATTGAAACGCCAATATCAGTTTTTGCACCCCTTTTTATTCCCATTGCCATTGCTTCGGCAACATCTGCGCTAACCGCGCCTTTTGTTTGTATGAGTGTTTGATCAACACCAATGAGGGAGCTTTTTGCTTCATTGCTGTAGCTTACAACACCTCTTTCAAAATATGTCGAGCTTCCTGGGAGGTCGGTTAGCCTTTTTGACAACAAACCACCGGAGCATGATTCAGACACCGCTAATTTAAGACCCTTGGTGATTAGCATTCCCGCCACCACCATCTCAAGGGTTTCATCATCCTCACCAAACACCCTTTCCCCAAGAACCCCACGCATTTTTTCTTCAACCCCTCTTACAAGACCTTCGGCACTTTCCATTGAATCTTCTACTCTTGCAGTAATTGTGATGAAGTTTTCAGGAAACACCGGTAAAAACCCCACTTGCATCAGTTTTTTATTGTATGAGATGTTTTTTACACGCTCATAGACCTGAGACTCAGTTAGGCCGAAGACCTTCAGTACCTTTTTTGCCACAAAGATCTTCTGTTTTGATTCCTCGCCAAGGATGGGCAATACTCCCTGATCGATCATTACCTTCATCTCCTTTGGAACACCGGGGAGAACGAAGATGAACTTTCCGTCTTGGGAAATTTTATAACCGGGAGCTGTACCTACCGGATTTTTGATGATTGTTGAGCCTTTTGGTAAAAGTGCCTGACGCTCGCTGCCCGGCCCCAATTTTATCCCCCTCTTTTTCAATTTAATCTCTATCTGATCGAGAGCCTCTGGAAAGAGTACAAGTCTTTTTTCCAATGCCTTGGCAATTGCCTTTGAAGTTATGTCGTCTGGTGTTGGACCCAACCCCCCTGTTACAACAATTACATCCGCTCTTAAAACCGCCGCTTTCAGGGATTGTCCAATTCTACTTTCGTCATCCCCAACTGTTGTTATATAAAGCGGCTCTATACCGAATGAAGAGAGCCTTTCCGCAATAAAAGTAGAGTTTGTGTCTGTTACAAGCCCCGAAAGAAGCTCATTTCCGATGGTGATTATTTCCCCTTTCAAATGATTCCTCTCGCTACTATTATCACCCAGAGTGTTATGTTTGCATAAATGCCGGCGGCAATGTCGTCAAGCACAACCCCAAGCCCACCCCCGACTTTTTTGTCAATCATCCCTACGGGGTAAGGTTTTATTATGTCAAAGAATCTAAAAGCAACAAAGCCGATAATGAGATATTCTATTTCCGGGGGGATAAACAACATTGCAACAAGGTAACCAACTATCTCATCGATTACTATTTTGCTGGAATCGTGCCCGCCAAAAAGGACATCGGCATCATCTGATATTTTAACAGCGACAATTGCGAAAATGACAACGCCTAACACATAAATGGAAATCCCCCACAAGTTCAACAGAAGACAGATCCCTATTCCCCACAGGGTTCCAATCGTACCGGGCATGATGGGGAAATATCCAACCCCTAAGCCTGTTGCCGCTGCCTTTATAAAAATATTTTTAGTTTTTTGCCACAATTTTCCACAATTTGATTTATGGTTCTATTAGTAAACATCAGCTATGTCAAGCTGTTCAACGACTTTCAAAAAAGCAGCCACAACTTTTGGATCGAACTGGGTGCCCGAATTCTCTTTTATCTCCATGATTGCTTTCATCCGGTCGAGCTTTTCTCTGTACGCCCTTGTAGAAGTCATGGCATCGTAGGTATCGGCAACAGCTATAATTCTTGAGAGGAGTGGAATATTTTCACCAACAAGACCCGTTGGGTATCCATTGCCATTGAAATGCTCATGGTGATAATATACGATTTCTGAAATTTCTTTAAAACCAGCAATTGGAGCAAGGATATCTCTTCCGATTACGGGGTGTAACCTCATATCATTAAACTCACTTTTGTCCAATTTGCCATTCTTGTTGAGCACCAACTCGCTTATTCCGATCTTGCCAATATCGTGCAGGAGGCCCGCTTGAGCAAGCCTGTCAATTTCAACTTGAGGAAGATTCATCGCCTTTGCTATGACCAGAGAGTATCTGGTAACCCGCTCTGAATGGCCGCTGGCATATTTATCTTTAGCGTCTAAAGTCTTTGCAAAACTCTTTACGGTCTCCTCAAGGATGTTTACAATATCTTCGTAAAGTCCTGCGTTTTCAATGGCCACTGATACATTGTTGACAAGTATTGTGAGGGTTTTTCTTACACCCTCGGTAAATATGTATCCCTTCGTGAGTGAAAATAGGGCCGCAAACCCCGTTGTTTTCTCTTTTATTATTATCGGTAGCAAAATTATCGATTCGATGTTTGATGAATCCTTAATCAGGTTGTTGTGGTTTTTAATCTCTTGACCGTTAAGGATTGACCCTTCCTTCCCATCGATAAACTTAAGTATGTTTTTCCAGTCAATAATCCGTTCAATCTTACCGGATATTCCCATATCTTTTGCTTTTACCAGTTTGGACTTATACTCTTCCATCGACGCATCTAAAACACAAAACCCGACTGCATCGGCTTCTCCCTCCTTAAGCAAAACATCTACAAACATCGAAAGAACAGTATCTAAATTCAAGTTGGAGCTTATGGCCTTACTAATTTCGTAAAGAGACATTGTTTCCTTTAATTGGAGATTCTCGTTTATCAGTTCCTGTTTTTCAATTGCGTGCTCTATGACTCTTAACAAATCAGTAAACTGGAAGGGCTTCATAATATAATCGTATGCGCCCTTTTTTATAGATTCTACGGCGGTTTCAACAGTGGCAAAACCAGTCATCATAATTGTGGTTATTTTTGTCCTAAGACCATTTATCTGATATAGGAGTTCCATCCCTCCCATTCTTGGCATCTTCATGTCCGTTATGACAAGGTCCGGGGGTTCGCGGCGTATTATATGAAGGGCTTCTATTCCATCTTCTGCCGTTTTAATCTGGTAACCTTCCGTTTTCAGAACGTCTTTTAAGATTTCTCTGACGCTAATTTCGTCGTCGACGACGAGAATGGTATATTCTTCTCGGTTTAAATCTCCAGACATTCTCTAATTATTCTCCTGTGTTATCATTCACTCTTTTTGATCTTTCATTTTATCGAGATCCACGATGACCAACCTATAAACTTCACCGATGGGAAGCCCGGACTTTTTTGAGATGGCTTTGATCTCTTCATACTCTGGACTTACCCTAAGTATTTTATTCTCCACATCCGCCATAAATTTGACATTGACAGGACCGAAGGTCGTTTCCACTTTTTCAATCCACCGTTTTAGTTTATACCGCCTCTCTTTTTTATACCTGACCCCCGAACTGGGGCTTTCTTTGAGGATAATTTCCGTCATCTTGAGGCCACTTTCAGGATCAGTTATCACCGTTAGTTCGGTCCCTGGTCTCCCTTTTTTCATAATAAGGGGTGTTAGTGTAACATCCAGAGCGCCTGCCCGAAAGAGCTTTTCCATGATGACTTCAAAATATTGTGGGTTCATGTCATCAATATTTGTAGTGATGACCAGCACCTCGTCCTCCAAAAAGGAATGATCTGAACTTTGGAGATTTTCATCGCCCACAACCAGTCTCAACAGGTTTGGAGGATTCCCTCCCTTATCTCTGTTCTCAAAGGTCTTGTCGCCGGCACCGTATCCGACTTTTTCTGGAACCATACTTGGTATGCCCCCAAATTTTTCCACAACCCCTTTTAATACTGCGGCCCCTGTTGGAGTTACATTCTCTCCCAGTATACCGGAATCCTCTACGGGGATTCCCTTTAAAAGCTCCATGGTGGCTGGTGCCGGCACCGGAAGCTTGCCGTGCTGGGTCATTACAAATCCCGAACCTATGGAGACAGCGCTGCAAAGTATTTTTGTTGCCCGCATCGATGACATTGAGTTAATTGATTGAAACCCAAGCCCCACACCCACAATGTCCACAATGGAATCTACGGCACCCACCTCATGGAAGTGAACGTCATCCACATCAATTCCGTGGACTTTTGCTTCCGCCTCGGCAAGAAGCATAAAGACTTTTAGGGCAATATCCTTTCCAAAAGATGGTGCCATCTTCTCTTCAAGCATTCCCCTGATGGTTTTGTAGTTTCTCGGTTTTTCCTTTTTCTGGTCGTAGGAGACTGTAAAATTTACCGCCTCAATACCGCCCTTTTTTACCCTTTCTACATGAAGCACAGCATTAATCCCGATACGGTCTATCTCTTCTCTCAATTTTTCGATGTCAAATCCCACATCAATGAGAGCTCCAATGAGCATATCGCCGGATATTCCTGAAAATGTATCTATATAAATTACTTTTGTCACGTTACTACAAACAATGCTTTTTAATCGATAGGAATCTATGAAAAACAACCCAACTACTATTTATTGCAATAACTGTCCTTCAAAAAGAACTCTTCAAACAATCTTCCAATTTTAATTACAACACAATATCAATTTATCTAAATCATTCACTAATACCCAACCCTCCAACCTTCCAACCCCCCAAACATCCCATCCCCCCATCACCCCTTCCGATAACCTGACAACCCTACAACCCCATCTTCTAACAATCCCCAAGACCCCCAACCCCTTCAATCCCTCCCCCTAACAACCCCCGACAACCCCCTCAAATAT
>JAUWME010000002.1 GCA_030613285.1 Candidatus Zymogenus sp.
AAGGAAAAATTCATATTCACCCCCAAACATTTTTGAGGTGATACTGGGATCTATCAGCATTATGGAAGCATCGATAAGTAATATGAGAATGAAAAGCGAAAAACCGGATGTAATTATAGAACCAGAAATATTTAATGTGGGGCTTTTTGACTTTCACAAGCATAAGCTGGGGATTTTTCGGGGTGAGCAAGCGGCCAAGGGTGTACTAAACAAAATTGACAGGTTTGTGAGGAGAAAAGAGAAGATGCTGATTAATAAAGCATCTTAATTGCAAGGATGGGTGTTGCCGAGATTGTTGGGGGTTGATGGAAAAGCATCTTGGTTGCTGGGGTTACTGGGGTTACTGGAGGGTTTTGTTGGGCGCCAATAGTTGTATTGATGATAATTGTACAAAAGTGCAATAGTGAGATAGTTAAGTGGGGCGGAGTAATTGTTTTGGTGGTAATATTAGAGGTAAGATGAATATGAAAAAGAAGAAAGATAAAAGTGATGATGTAAAGCTTTCGCAAGTGATTCTTGAGAGCGCATACGAAATTGCGGCAAAGTTAAAAGTGCAAGAGACGTTCATTATTATGAGTGAACAATTGATGGAGGATTCCAAGCAGTTTTTGAGTCAGATAAAAAAGATGAATGCGCTGTTGATTGTACGGGGCGAAGAACAGATGGAGAAATTGTCTAAGAAGTCGCTAAAGGTTATTTCCATCCCCGATGTATCCCTCACCAGAATGGGGCAGATAAAGATGTCGGTTATGATGGCGCTCTCATCGGGTATGATAAAGCAGGGGGATAAGATAGTTTGCGTTACTGGAGTTAATGCAATGGGTTCCAGCGACACCGTGGTGGTCATTGACACCAGTAAGGAGTTTGAGATTTTAAGTTCAACAAACCTTATTGACATATCAGCTTGGGTTCGCCCAGATGTTTTTGAGTCCGTACTTACTCTTGCAGTGGAGCTTGCAAATCAGGGAAGAGAGGGAAGGGCTGTGGGAACCATCTTTGTTCTTGGGGATGAGGAGAAGGTGCTTCAACTTTCCCGCCAAATTATTATAAACCCGTTTAAGGGTTATTCCGAAGAAGAGCTTTCCATCCACGAGCCGAAGCTTAAGGAGGCCATCAAGGAATTTTCCGTCATTGATGGTGCATTTTTGGTCAGAAGCGATGGTGTATTGCTAACAGCCGGCCGACATCTGAATGCCTCTGCCGAGGGCGCATCTTTGCCCCAGGGATTGGGGAGCCGTCATATGGCTGCGGCGGGAATCACTTCTCTTACCGATGCCATCTCCATTGTTATTTCTGAATCCACGGGAAGCGTTAGGATTTACAAAAAAGGAAATATCTTTATGGAGATTGAGAGACCCGCTACAGGGCCATGAAAATTGGCAATATTAAGCTTCGATCCAGAGTGTTTGCTGCCCCGATGGCGGGGATCATGGATCTCTCCATGCGAATTCTTGCAACAGAATTTGGGGCGGGTCTCGTATTCACAGAGCTGATAAGCGCCGAGGGGATTGTCCGGGGACAGCAGAGAACCACAAGATACATTACTTGTCATCCAGACGAGATGCCGCTGGGTGTACAGATATTTGGGAAAAACCCCCACACAATGGCTCCGGCAGCAGAGAAGGCACAGAATCTTGGGGCGTCCCTAATTGACATTAACATGGGATGCCCGGTGAAAAAGGTCGCAAGGCAAGGGGCGGGCGCAAGCCTTATGAAAGACCCCGATCTCGCTAAAACAATTATTGCAGAAGTGAGGCGGGCAGTTACCATTCCCGTTACCGTGAAGATAAGAGCGGGATGGGACGAGTCCAGCATAAACTTTGTTGAAGTTGGAAAGATGATTGAGGACGCAGGGGCAGATGCCGTTACACTTCACCCAAGGGTTGCAACAGATTTCCTTTCTGGAATGGCAAACTGGGAGAGGATTGGAGAGCTTGCTCGTGCCCTTTCCATTCCGGTTATAGGCAGTGGAGATATCCAATCTTACAGCGAGGCGTTAGAAAGACTTGAAGAATCCGGTGCGGAATTTGTGATGATTGGAAGGGCCGTGATGGGTAAACCGTGGATATTTATGCCTGAATGGGAACCACGAACAGACGAGATATTATCGGTAATAAAAAGACATATCGGGCTTTTAACTCTCCAATACGGTGAGGTGAATGCGGTACCAATAATTAGAAGGCATGTTTCCTACTACATAAAAGCGAAGAGGGGGGCGGTTGAGACGAGAAGAAAGCTTATGGAAATGAAGGATATTAATGAGATTGTACGGCACGTGCAAGAATATATTAGCGGATAAGGCGCATTAGTATGGGTTTTAAATCGGCAAGTCCCTTGTCTGAAAGGGCTATAATTTTTCATCTAAACGAGGATGCGTCAAAGGTTGTCCGCCATGTCCTGAAAGTGAAAAAGATCGATGTCTGGGAGGAAAAGAACCTCAGGGAATTGAAATATACCCTAAAGATGTTTAGTCCCAATTACCTATTTATCGATTCCGGCTACATTGCAAAAAGGGGAAAGAGAGCAATCTCCTCTTTAAAAAAAAATGCAAACGACCTCTCCATAATTGTAGTCTCCACGTTAAACGACAGGGAGAAGATACTCCCATTCTTTGACGAAGGAGTATCGGGCGTAATCCTTGAACCATACTACCCAAAAGAAATAGCTCATACCATTACTAAAGCAGGGAGGACAAGGAGGGCGGAAATTCAGAAGATAGTAGTGGAAGAGCTACTGGGTGATTTTGCCAATCCTCAAAAGGTTTTTATCGGAAAATCCTCCAATGCCATTCAAGTGAGAAAGTTGGTTCAGAATGCAAAGAAGGAAAGCGGTCCTGTCTTGATAATCGGAGAAGCTGGAACAGGAAAGACTCAGATATCATTTTCCATACATTTGGATCTGCAAAGGGGATTGACCCCAATTCGTATCTACGACCCCACCATCGAGCCCAAAAGGGGGAGAGGACTGATTAAATATATTGAGGGTCTCGGACATTCAAATACCTTGATCATCAAAAACACACAGAATCTCAATTCCTCCGAGATTCAAAAACTTATTTGGATGATGAAAGAATCGAAAGACAAGGGCGGAAACCTCCCCCGTTTTCTTCTCCATCACAATCCCATAAGTAGGGTACCCCACAGATTTCAAGACCTCACCTTCCTCAAAATTATAAAAATTAATCCCTTAAGGGAGAGGAAAGAAGATATAAAGCTCCTTATCAACTATTTTCAAAATGTCTTATCGAAGCTTGTGAATATTCCAGGGGTGGATATGACTCCCCAGGCCGGAAAACTCCTGATGAATTATAGATGGCCGTTCAACGTTACGGAGCTTATCGGAGTTATCCTTTACAGCATCGTAACAACAGGAGGGGGAGAAATTTATCCCTTTAACTTGCCGGAATACATTACATCTACCGACCCATTTGCTATGGAAAAGATGTCTCTGGAAAACATTTTCATTTCAAAGTTGACGCCCATCATAAAAAGGATGGATCGGCACAAAATGGAGGGGTTATATTCTATAGTCTTAAGCCGTATGGAGATTCCCCTTATCAAATTGGTCTTAAAAGAGGTAGGAGGAAACCAATTAAAAACAGCCCGCATCCTTGGGATCAATCGTAACACCCTAATGAAGAAGATAAAGCAATACAAAGTAAAGGTTAATGATATTGATTTGAATAAGTAATTCTCCTTGACATGATGGTGATGGTTATATATGATTAATTACTCAAGTTGTTAAAACCCGGAGGGAGAATGGATCAGATTATCAGAGAGGCATTCATCGAAAGTGCCGACATCAAAAAAAAATTCGCCCAAAACAATGCCACAAAAATTGAGAAAGTTACAGAAGAGATAGTCGAGGCGTTCAAGCGGGGAAATAAACTTTTGCTTTTTGGAAACGGAGGCAGTGCGGCCGATTGTCAGCACATAGCTGCCGAGTTTGTAAATCGCTTCAAAATTGAAAGGCCGCCACTTCCGGCCATCGCCCTTACCACTGATACCTCAATAATCACAAGTATCGGAAACGACTACGATTTTTCTGAAATCTTCGTAAAGCAGATAAAGGCGCTTGGCGCAGCAGGCGATATCGTCATCGCAATAAGTACAAGCGGCAACTCTCCCAATGTAATCAAGGCCA
The DNA here is from genome assembly GCA_030613285.1 of Candidatus Zymogenus sp. Taxonomy (GTDB): domain Bacteria; phylum Desulfobacterota; class Zymogenia; order Zymogenales; family Zymogenaceae; genus Zymogenus. The sequence continues at coordinate 4,144 of JAUWME010000002.1, forward strand.
TCGAAGCGTGTAAAAAACTGGATCTGACGATAATTCTCCTCTCTGGCTCAAGTGGTGGAAAGGCACTGGAGCTTTCAGACTACGCCTTTCTGGTTCCCACGGGGGACACTCCGCGCATTCAGGAGATTCATATTATATTGGCTCATGTTTTGTGTGAGATGGTGGATTTCAAACTCTTTAAGGGTGCTTAGATGACAAAAAAGGGTTTTGACCCCCTCGATATATCGAAGGTGAAGACATACTCTCTTACGGAAAGAGAAAGCAAGATTTCCACAGCAGACGTATGCACACCCCCAAAAGGAGGGATGACCCTAAAAGATTATTTTAATGGACTCCCGAACATCCTGGCAGCAAAAGATATTAAGGATCTGATTTCCGCAATTACCGTGGCGGTAAATGAAAACAAAACTATTATCCTCGCAATGGGCGCCCATGTAATTAAAGTTGGGCTGGGGCCTCTGATTGTCGATCTCATTGAGCGGGGGATTGTAAGTCTGGTGGCGATGAACGGCGCTGGAATTATCCACGACTTTGAAATGGCGTACATCGGCACAACATCAGAGGATGTGGATAGTGTAATCGGTGGAGGAGAATTTGGTATGGCCGAGGAGACATCCAGGATGTTAAATGGCGCTATTAATGATGGGGCAAAATTGGGCTGCGGTCTTGGCGAGGCCGTGGGTAAGATGATCGAAGATGAAGATCTTCCCCACAAAAAGATGAGCATTACAGCCAGTGGAAAGAGGGCAGGTGTCCCAGTTACCGTGCACGTTGCTGTGGGGACAGACATCATCCATATGCATCCCGGGGCGTCGGGGGAGGCTATCGGCAAAACTTCAATGCAAGATTTTATGACGTTTGCAGCAGCCGTAGCAACACTAAAAGATGGAGTTTACCTCAACATCGGCTCAGCCGTGTTACTGCCAGAGGTCTTTCTGAAGGGGCTTACTTTGGCAAGAAACCTCGGCCACCAAGTCGATGATTTTACAGCAGTCAATATGGATTTTATTCGGCACTACAGGCCAGAAACAAACGTTGTAAGGAGACCCACCTCAAAATCGGGGAAGGGTATCTCACTTGTTGGCCATCACGAGATTATGCTCCCGCTTATCTTCGGTGGCGTAATAGATGCCCTCGAGGCTGTCGGGGCTGCTGGTAATTAATGAAGGGGTTGGTCGGTAATTGACGGAGGGTTGGTCGATATTTGGGGGTGGTAGATAGTTGAAAGATGGAGGTTTGTGGGAGTGTGAGATTTGGTAAGTGGAATTAGTATTATTGTTTTGAAATAGTTTTTTCAGTATTAAAGCAATGTTAAAGCAATATTAAGGTAATATCTATGAATGAGTCTATGAATCAGGAGAAAGAAACGAAAAAGGTGGACGAAGAAACATCGGTGGCATCCGAAAACAATAAGAAAAAACCAATTCCTGTATCTCTGGGTGTCTTGTCATTGCCGGAATTCTTATACTTGTCCTTTCCATCGGAATATTTTCCATCTATCTTGTTGGTGTAAAGGCCGTCAGCGAAATTGAGAAGGGTGGGGAGCGGCTTTCGGAAATCTTACCTTATGGATATGAAGCGAAAGACATCTACAGGGTTTTTTTTGATTTTACAACGAAGGTAATCAACAACGAAATTGAGCCGGAGACGATATTAAAGATTTATTTTAGTTTGTTTTTGTCACTTGAAGATGGAGTGTTGACCGCTGATGAATTAAATGATATAATTAATATGATTTATAGTAGTGATATGATTTACATATAGTTTGCTCTATAAAATTTTGGTGGGATTATGGTAGTTAAGAAAAGAGTACTGATAGTGGACGACGACAAATTCTTCCGTGAGATTTTGAGTAAAGAATTTATTGATGCAGGGTTTGATGTTGTTACCGCTGTTGATGGAGTAGATGGACTGGAAAAATTTAAGGAGAGCAAGCCTGAGATTGTTATCTCTGACAAAATTATGCCCAAAATGGGTGGGACAAGATTTTTGAATCTTGCTCAACAGATGGAGTTTAGCAAAGACGTCATCTTTGTAACAATGAGTTCAATGATCAAAGACGCTCCACATGAACACGAAAAATATGTATTAGGCTCCAAAGTTCATATTCCAAAGCTGACAAACCCAATTGATGTCGTGATAATTATTGAACAACTTTTAGACAGAAAAAAGATGGGTTGATATTACTTACTTAGCACTTCCTTTTGGTCGCTATATAAAGATGGCGGCCTTTTATATGCGGGCTTCCCCCTTTTATCCTGATATTTGATTAGTCGAAGATAGTCTTATGAATCCAAACGAATCTAAAACCGCACTGTTTCCGATGTTCATCAAACTCATCAATCGTAAAACCTTGGTGGTGGGTGGCGGTGAGGTGGGGACAAGGAAGGTCAAAGCGCTTCTGGATGCAATGTCAAATGTTACTGTTGTCTCTCCTGATGTTACTGATGAGCTAAAATCGATTATTGATGATGGGACGGTAAATTATGTAAAGGGAAAATTTTCTCCAAAGCATTTAGATGATGTTTTTCTTTGTGTCTCGGCCGTTGATGACGGTGAGATCAACAGTAGTATAATGGAGGAGTGTAAGAAGAGGGAGGTCCTTGTAAACGTGGTTGATGTCCCTGATAAGTGCGATTTTTACTTTCCCTCCATTATTTCCAGAGGCGACCTCACAATTGCCATCTCTTCTGGCGGAACCTCTCCCGCCATGGCCAAAAAGATCAGACAAGATATGGAGGAGATTTACGGCCCAGAATACGAAGGGGTTATTAAGCTCATGGGGAGTATCAGGGAATTTCTGAGGGGGGCGGGAGTTGTTGACAAACGTCTGTCTGATATTATGGGAAAGGTAGCGAGACTTCCTCTCCAGAAGATTATCAGTGACGGGAAGGTGGATCAACTAAACGAGATAATTGATAATCTCCTGAATGGTGATGGAAGATTGAAGGAAATAGATATTGATATGAAGTTGGAACCCCTAACAAGGTGGGGTGCAGATAGTGTGAAGATTTTCGTGGTTGGGATGAGTCACAAGTCTGCACCCGTCGATGTTCGGGAGATGATGGGCCTGAGCAACAATTCGATCAATCAGTTTCTGGAAGGGGGTAATGAATTTAGTGAGATAACTGAGTGTGTGTTTATCTCCACCTGTAACCGCGTTGAGATATTGGGATGCACTGTTGATGTTGAAAAGGCCGTTGAATCTTCAATCTCTTACCTTGGGAATTTTCACGGCAAGGTCCCTGATAAGATGAAGGAGTATTTTTATATTAAGGAAGGAAAGGAGGCAGTTGAGCACGTCTTTGGCGTCGCCTCGTCTCTCGATTCTATGGTTGTGGGTGAGCCGCAAATTTTGGGACAGGTCAAGGATTCATATCGAGCGGCAACGTCTGCAGAAGCCACGGGCGTCATATTAAACAGGCTTATGCATCGGGCTTTCTTTGCGGCAAAGCGGGTGAAGAACGAAACCGATCTTGCCTCACGGCCCGTGTCGATAAGCTCCGCCGCCGTCTGGCTGGCAGAAGATACCCTAAAAGATATTTCGGGAAAAGTGGTCTTTATGATTGGGGCGGGTGAGATGGGAGAGGAGACGGTAAGAAATCTCATTGGCTATGATGTCGGGTCGGTGTTTATTGCAAACAGGACGTATGAAAATGCTCTTTCTCTCTCTGAAAGATTTAAGGCAAAGGCCGTAGCTTGGGATAAAATTTCCGAAACCATGAGTAAATCGGATATTGTTATTTGTTCCACCGGATCAAAGGAGCCGATTATAACAAAATCTATGGTTGAGGAGGCAATGGCTGGCAGAGGTTACAATCCGATGACAATAATTGATATCGCAGTTCCCAGGGATGTGGAAGATTCTGTCGGCGATATTGACGGGGTGGCTCTTTTTAACATCGACGATCTTGACACCGTGATAAAAAGAAACATCAAAGAAAGGGAGGGGGTTGCCGAAAGTTGCAAGAAGATAATTGCCGAGGAATCTGAAAAGTTCACCCGCTGGCTCGATTCCCTCGAAGTTGTCCCGACGATTGTGTCGCTTCGGGAAAAGCTCGAAAGGATTGGCACAGACGAGATGAATAAGGTCATCTCATCTTGGAAGGATATCAACGAAGTTGAGCAGGAGGCCGTAAAACGGCTCACTAACTCGATAATAAATAAAATTCTCCACGATCCTACAGTCTACCTAAAAAAGGAGGCGTGGCTTGCGGGGGATATGACCATCGACCTTGTGAAGGGCATCCTCGGCCTGTCAGAAAATCAAAATGAAGATAATCAAGATAGGGACGAGGGGTAGCCCCCTGGCCTTGGTGCAGGCCAAGACCGTGTCCGAGATGCTCAAAAAGGCATTCCCCGGCTACGATACCGAGATTGTTACAATCTCCACAAAGGGTGACATGGTTTTGGACACTCCCCTGTGGAAGGTGGGTGGAAAGGGGCTTTTTGTTGATGAAATCGAGGCGGGGCTTCTCAAAGGTGGGACTGAAGCAGATTGTGACAATAAAACGAGTAGTGATAATGTTAGTATAGATATTGCAGTTCACAGCATGAAAGACCTCCCCGGTGAGATTCCCAAAGGGTTGATTATAGGCGCTGTCCCCAAAAGGCTCGATCCTGCAGACTGGTTGATTGCCATAGACAACAACGAAGGGGGTGGTGTCGCTAATTCTGTAGAAAGCCTCCCAAAAGGGGCGGTAGTCGGGACTTCCAGCCTAAGGCGGGGCGCCCAGCTTTTGATGAAACGCCCCGATATCAAGATTGTTCCCATGAGGGGAAATGTCGGCACAAGGCTGGAAAAATTAAAGCGGGGCGAATGTGACGCCACAATCCTTGCTGCAGCGGGACTAATTAGACTTGGGCTTGATGACATCCCCCACGTTGTTCTTGATCCCGATGAATTTATTCCAGCGGTGGGGCAAGGCGCTTTGGCCATCGAGGTGGGTCGCCGTTTCAGGCAAGAGGTTAAGATCATCGACCATTTTGAGAGTATGGTGGCTGTCTTGGCTGAGAGGAGTTTTGTAAAAACCCTTGGCGCTACGTGCCATTCGGCGGTGGGAGGGTATGCGAAGGTGGTTGATGAACGCCTCACATTGAAGGGGAGGGTGCTTTCCCCTGATGGAAATGAGATGATTGAGGGGAGTAAGTCGTGTGAGATAGCCTTGGAGGGTGCCGCTGGGATGTCTAATGAACAAGCAAAAAAACAAGCCAAAGAAGTTGGTATAGTACTTGCGGAGGAGCTTTTGGGCAAAGGGGCGGGAAGGCTCCTCGATATGGTTGAGGATGGCTGACATCGGGGGGGCTGTATCTGCTATAATAGTAATATTGCTGATGGGCGATGGAAAATGCGTTTGATTAGCAGTAATAGCAATTGGCTTAAGCCCATTGTTTATGAGTAATGATAACATTTTTCCCCCACTGAGAAGCAATCAATATCTTTTGGATACTCAAAATTCGGAAGAACCAATTTACTAAATAATCAGATTTAATTAGAGGTTTTAAAATGGCAATGCCGGAAAGTGGGAGAATTGGGATTGTCTATTTTGTTGGGGCCGGCCCCGGGGATCCGGGTCTCTTGACGCTGAAGGGGGCATGGGCGCTTGCTGGGGCAGAAGTGGTGGTCTATGACTACCTTGTAAACAAAGAGATTCTCTTCCATGCAAAGGGGGGAGCAAAGCTCATTTATGTGGGCAAAGTGGGTGGAAAGCCCGCAATGTCCCAGAAAGATATTAATGCGCTTCTTGTCAAACAGGCAAGGAAGGGCAGGGTTGTGGTTCGCCTCAAAGGGGGCGACCCATTTATCTTTGGACGCGGTGGTGAGGAGGCTCTGGCACTTGTTGCAAAAAAAATAGATTACGAGATCATCCCTGGGGTTACCTCGGCGGCCGCAGTTCCGGCATACGCTGGAATTCCCATAACGCATCGAGATTACGCATCTGCCGTAGTCTTTGTTACGGGACACGAAGACCCAACAAAGGATGAAAAAAGTCTGGATTGGGAGTATCTCGCGCGTTTTCCGGGGACGATTGTTGTCCTCATGGGGGTTATGCGGATAAAAGAAAATGTCGATGCGTTGATATCAGGGGGGGCGTCCCCAAGCACCCCAACGGCTGTGATTTCGTGGGGTACCACACCCAGACAGAGGAGCGTCATCGGTGACCTTGATGAAATTGTGGACCTTGTTAAAAAGGATGGAATAACGGCACCGGCGGTGATGGTGGTTGGGGAGGTGGTGGACTTAGCCGATGGTCTCTCTTGGTTTGAGTATCAACCCCTCTTTGGGAAAAAGATCGTTGTTACTCGCACAAGGGAGCAGGCCTTTGAGCTTACCGATCATCTGAAGAGCCTTGGTGCAGAGACTGCCCTCTTGCCGACCATTGAGATTGCTCCCCCAAAAACGAATGAGCCAATCATTGAGGCCATAAGAAACCTCGATGATTACGATATAATCGTTTTTACAAGTCCCAACGGGGCCAGGACTTTCTTTGGGTGTCTGGACGAGGAGAATCTCGACAGCCGTTCATTGGGTGGGCTTGACGTTGCGGTCATGGGGGTTGGTACCGCCAGGGCTTTGCAGGCGTTTGGCATCTTGGCGGACATTATGCCGGATAAATATATTGCAGAGGCGTTGGCAGAGGAGCTTATCAAATACGGTGTATCGGGAAAGAAGATACTCCTCTTTAGGGCCGAGGGGGCAAGAAAAGTCCTCCCGGAGCTATTGGTCGAGGCGGGGGCGGTGGTCAACGACGTTGCTGCATACCGTGCAATTTGTCCCGATACCAAAAAAGAAGAGATAAAAGAGGCCCTCGATGGCGCCGATCTTATCACGTTTACCAGTGGATCAACCGCCAGGAACTTCAAAATGCTCATGGAAAAAAGCGGCATAACCCAAGGGGATGATTTCAAGCTGCCCATAGTTGCGTCCATCGGCCCCATTACCACAGAAGTCGCCGAAGAGGCGGGCATCGAGGTGGCCATCGAGGCCAGGGAGCACTCCATTGCTGGGCTGGTGGGGGAGATAATGGAATATTTTATAGGGTCGGGCAATCCTCGCAAATAAAATCGAGCCGTAAGCTGGAGCAGCCAAAAGGTAGAAAAAAACTACTATTTGTCATTCCCGCGGAAGCGGGAATCCAGTAGATATTGTTCTGGATCCCCAATCAAGTTGAGGATGACAGATATACTGTAATTCCCTTTGAAAGTGGGAATCCAGCAAATATTTGATATTTTGGAATAGACTTTCATCATAGGAGAAATTATGATTGGAATATCTAAACTATATATGGGAGCCGTGGAGCAGTCGGACGTAATCCGCTACGGGGGAAAATCCGGGAAACTCCCGTCTCACCTATTGCAGTTTTCCGAAGACAAAAAACCGGTTGTGGTCTTTAATTGCACCCAACGTTGCAACCTCAGCTGCATCCACTGCTACAGCGATTCCAAAAACCTCGATTATTCGGGGGAGCTTTCAACCGATGAGGCAAAATCGTTCATCGAAGACCTTGCTGCCTTTGGCAGTCCCGTTATTCTATTTTCCGGCGGGGAGCCACTAATGAGGCAAGACCTCATGGAGCTTGTGGATTTTGCAGTCGGGAAGGGAATGCGGGCAGTAATCTCAACGAATGGAACGTTGATTACAAAGAGCTGGGCAAAAAAGATGAAGCAAAGAAATCTCTCCTACGTCGGGGTCAGTCTCGACGGCTTGATGAAGACCCACGATTCATTCCGGCGATCCCCAAAAGCCTTTGAAAGGGCAATGGAGGGGGTCAATCATTGCATGGAGGAGGGGATAAAGGTCGGGCTTCGCTTTACGATAAACAAGATGAATATGACCGAAATTCCGGGGATATTTGATCTTGTGGAATCCAAGAAAATTCCGAGGATTTGCTTTTATCATCTCGTAACAACCGGCAGGGGGGAAGACATATCAGACCTCCTGCTTTCTGACAAGGAAACAAGGGATGTTTTAGACCTCCTGATGGAGAGAACCAAGAGACTGTTTAATGTCGGCCAAGAGACGGAGGTCTTGACGGTGGATAATCATGCCGACGGCGCTTACGTTTATCTCAAGCTGAAAGAGGAAGACCCAAAACGGGCAGAAGAGGTGCTGGGGCTTTTGAAGATGAATCAGGGTAACTCATCAGGCGTGGGGATTGGGTGTGTCAGCTGGGACGGAGAGGTCTATGCCGACCAGTTTTGGAGAAACCACTCCTTCGGTAACGTGAGGAAAAGGCCCTTTTCGGAGATTTGGACAGACACATCAGAGCCACTGATGGGAAAGCTGAAGAGAAAAAAGGAATTTGTGAAGGGGAGGTGCGCAAAGTGTCGTTGGCTCGATGTTTGCGCCGGGAACTTTAGAGCCCGGGCGGAGGCTATGACCGGCGACACCTGGGCATCTGACCCCGCCTGCTACCTCACCGATGAAGAGATATGAGTCTCTGGGGCTGCCGGGGTTGCTGGAATTTGTTAGTTGGAGAGATGGTTTGTTGGGATTTACAGTTTTGTTCCGACAATTTCAGATTTAAAAAAAATAAATACTTCATTGTCAAACAAATAGCTCTCCGCAACATTATCTTAAACTCTTCTCCCATCTCTTGATAAAAACCGAGATTCTGCTGACCTAAAGTTTTTGATACATATCATTAAAATCAAATCGAAATACATCATGGTGTGAAATAAGTGGATGAACTCAAATATTTTATCAATCTAAAGATCAAATGAAAAAATACGATGTCATAGTTATTGGAGCCGGTCATGCCGGGTGCGAGGCGGCGTTGGCGGCGGCCCGAATGGGTCGCGCCACCTTGATTATCACCAGCAACGTCGATGCCATCGGCCAAATGTCGTGCAACCCCGCCATCGGTGGACTTGCCAAGGGTCAACTGGTAAAAGAGGTTGATGCCCTCGGCGGCGAGATGGGGCTTGCCACAGACAGCAGTGGAATTCAGTTCAGGACACTGAATTCCACCAAGGGGCCGGCGGTCAGGTCTTCCAGAGCGCAGGCCGACAGGACAGCTTATCGCGCATACATGAAATGGACATTAGAAACCGAAGAGAACCTCAACGTCAAGCAGGGGATGGTGGACAAAATTGTCGCTGAAGGGGGAAGGGTCGTTGGCGTAGTTACAGATTTGGGCGAAGAATATATCTCTGAGACCGTAGTACTCGCCACAGGTACTTTCATGCGGGGAGAGATAAGCATCGGCGATGTTAAATTTGAAGCCGGCAGGCTCGGCGATTTTCCATCCATCAAACTAACGGATTCACTTTTTGAGCTTGGTTTTGAGATTGAAAGGTTTGCCACCGCAACCACACCCAGGGTTGATGGTAAAACCATAGATTGGGAAAGGACAGAGCGCCAACCCCTTCAATGGCCGATACAACCGTTTTCCTTCAGGTCACCACCCATAGAAAGGGAGCAACTCCCCTGCTACATTACCTACACAAACACAAAGACCCACGATTTAATAAGAAACGCCGTTGATGAAAAATATGTGGAGGATAAATTCCTTGCCAGAAAAGGTCCCAGGTATTGTCCATCTATTGAGGAGAAGGTCATCTTCTTCCCAGAAAAGGAGCGCCACCAGATTTTTCTGGAGCCGGAGGGAATTGCCACAACCGAGGTCTATGTGAACGGGATTTTTACAATTTTGGGAATTGAGATACAGCGGGACATTCTTCATTCCATCCCCGGCCTTGAAGAGGTGGAGATTGTAAGACCCGCATACCGCATCCTGTATGACATGATCCCGCCCACGCAGCTAAAAATGTCGTTGGAGACAAAAAAAGTTTCTGGTCTTTATTTTGCGGGGCAGATCAATGGAACGTCGGGGTACGAGGAGGCCGCCGCCCAGGGGCTTGTGGCGGGAATAAATGCAGCGCTAAAAACCGAGGCGAGAGAGCCGATGATCCTAAAACGCTCCGAGGCATACATCGGGGTGCTTATCAGCGACCTTGTAACAAAGGGGACAAAGGAGCCATACAGGATGTTTACATCGAGGGCGGAATATCGACTGAGCCTCCGGGAGGGAAACAGCATCTTCAGGTTGACGCCCTTTGGCCGAGATGTGGGCCTGGTTGGCGATGACGACTGGAACCTCTACCGAGAAAAAAGGAGCGCTCTGGATAAGGGGCTTGAAATTATGAATGAAAAGATAACTCCAAAGCGGGAGGTGAACGAAAAGCTCGCCCAGCTAAACGTCCCCAACATAAAAAAACAAGTTACCCTAAAAGAGATTTTAAGGCGGCCCGAAGTTACCATTGACACCATAAAGGCGATTGCTCCCCATCTGTCTGAAGTAGATGACAAAACGCTTTTGGAGGTGGAGGTCCAGATCAAGTACGAGGGGTACATCAAACGTCAGGATGAACAGATTGATAAACTCCAAAAGATGGATGATGTAAAGATACCTGATGATTTTGACTATCGGGGGCTCTCCGGCCTGACGCTTGAAGCAACAGAAAAGTTTGAGGAGATTAGGCCGGATACCCTGGGGCAGGCATCGATGATACCTGGTGTTACCCCCGCTGCGATTTCGATCCTCATGATCCACATGAAAAAGGGGGGGTTCATTTAACGAATTCAATAATCCCAAAGTCAACATTTGATTTGACTTGGTTGTATTGTATGATATGTTATGCTAATACTTTGAATTACTGTTACTGTTAATTTTGATTTGTGATTGTTTGGTAAAAAAAGGAAAAAGCACATTATAAAACACTTTTGACAAATAGAGGAGATTGGAGATGATAGATATCAATAAAGCGTTTTCGTATCCATTTGAAGATAGAGAGTGGCCTATAAATTGTAAAATCTAAAATTAATCAAGAAGCAGATATGTTTTTCTAAATACCTTCGTATTCTTTTTTAGATTCCTGATTATACCTCATCTACCATCTTTCCATTGGGCATCATATCATCATCGGGAGAGACTCCTGTCTCGTTAAATATCTTTTTTCTTTCGCATAGTTTTGATGTTTCGGTGTAATTACAGTATTCTGCTATCAGGGCGGTACAAATGCCCTTATACGAATCCTTATACTTTTTAAAAAAGCCGCAATTTTCCAATCTTTCGCATACAGCCATTTTGGCTCCTTGGTTTATTATCTAAAAGCTAAAGACAACAGAGATGTCTTGTGTGATTGCATTTGAACAATAAATTTTCATTATATACGAAAAGCCTGGTATTGTCAAGTCTTTTACTTAAATTTTGCGAGTTCAATATCTGTCAGTTTTAATAGATATTCAACTACATCTTCCTTTATCTCTGAACAGATTATCTCAAAGATTGTTTCGGGTTGCTCCAGAATTTCCTTGAAAATACTCAAAACCTCTGGTACGATAATTGTAATTTTATAGATGCTTCACCTTTTTCTTGAGTTATTTGTTTAAAAACTTCTAAAGGAAAAGCGTCTTCTTTTCAAGCCTTTTAAATTTACACAAAATATTGTTATCTACCGAATATTGTGTTTGAGGCATTAATCCAAAAGTTAAGCTGAAATAGTATTGGTTTATTAAGGGGGCAACTGTGTTACAAATCAATAAAGCGTTTTCGTATCCATTTGAGGATAGAGAGTGGCCCATAAAGATACTCGTTGGCACAGCACTGAGCGCTTTTCCGATTGCAAGTTTCATTACTGTTGGTTACAGCTACAGAATCTTTAAGTGGGTCTTAAACGGTGAAGAGCCGTATATGCCAGAGTGGGATGATTTTAAGACGTTACTAATCCAGGGGTTCTGGTTATTTCTCATAAACCTCTGCTATATTATCGTTCCCATGGTTGTCGGTTTTTTCGGCCTTTTCGTCATCCTGTTGGGGATTCCGTTTGTGATGTTTGATAATAGCACTATGGCGGTTGGGGCCATAACAATATTGGTAGGGATTTTTATCATTGTGATTAGCTTTTTCCTTGGGTTGTTGGTTATGTTTATGTATCCTATGGCAGTGGCGAATTACGCAAAAAATGACGAGAAATTTGCGGCCGCATTCAGCATATTTGAGATACTCAAAAAAACGTTTACCGTCTTTGGAAACTATTTTCTCGCATTTGTCGTGTTGTATTCAGCCTTTTTTCTAATGATAATAGTACTATTTTTCCCCCTCGTGGGAATGTTTGTCTCGCTGTTATTTGTATTTTTTATTTATTTTATATCCTATCTCCTGTGGCCCGCCCTCTTTGGTTCGGCCTGTGCCGGGGCGTTCTTAGAAGATATGGTTACTGGGACTGCTGTTAAGCAGAAAGTGAAAAAGGTTGTGAAACCAAAACAGCCGTAGGGTGGAGCTTCGTCTCGTTCGGTTATTTACTTGGTTGTCGGAGGTTTTAGGCCGAGTGATTAATAGATCAATCTTCTGGTGGTTTTTAATGAGGGTGGCACTGACAAACTTTTACTTGTCAGTGGACTTATATATTTTATTTAATACACGGGCAAACTTCTTCGCCCTTGAAACCAATGACACCCCTTGACAACCATAGTTATCATCATTTGTGGCGCCGAAAAACGGCATGAAAGTTTTAATTGCAATTAGGAAAGAGGAAAAGTTCTCAACGACTATTCGTCAAAGCTATCCAGCCACGCTTCCGCCTCTTCGTAAGTGCCGAAGTTTCGAGTCGGTAAATCCATCTCGCTTTCCCTGTCAATTCTTTGAGATACGATTTTCGATATTGCCTGTTCCATAATTCTTGCCACCCTGCCCTGTCCCTTTTCATTGGAGATGTTCTTCATTTCAATTAAGAGCTGGGTTACTTCTTTAGCTGGCGTTTTCAACTGGGAGACGTCGGTGATGCTGGTAAACCCACTTCTTACTTCAGACATCGCCCGTTTGTGGTCTTCCAACAGATTTGGAACATCGTCAAGTGCCTTCCAGAATCCCCTGAAGATAAAATGGGTTCGATTTTTTGTCTTGTCTACATACATCTCGTACCGTTCGTTTTTAGCAATCTCTTTTTTCATGGCTAATGTACTCCTATCATCGTATATATTAGTTAAAAAATATTCGATTCAGTTATTTAAGTCCTAAAAGCCCCTGAGCTGTCTTTGCAACCGAAGGTATTGGGGAGTGTAAATAGTATATTAGATGCAACCATTTTATGTCCTGTTGCACTTTGTTAGGGAGAGACATGGAGTTACTGCTTCTCCTCTATCTCAACCTCTTTAAGATCAAGGCTGTTGAGTTTCTTGAGTTTACCCGCGTCAAGTGTAAGCTCGCCCTTACCTACAGAATCCTTAAGGGCCTTGAGTTTTCTTATAGCTTCGTTGTAGCTTCTCTTGTAAAGCACTTCATTAGGCCTAAGCTCCATCGCCGTTTTGAAGGCCTCAAGCGCCCAAAAGTAATCACCCTTCCATTCCATGGCAATCCTGCCCAGATTGTTGTGGGCGCGATGAATCTTTGGGTCTTTATCGATGGCAATAATATACTGGCTCCAGGCCTTGTCCCACTCCTTTTGTCCCTCATAGGCAAGCCCCAAATTATAATAGTTCCAGCCATATTCCGGGTCGAGCTCAATCTCTGCCCGATAGGCATCAAAAGCGCTGTCATATTCCCCTCTGTACCAATAAACTGTTCCCAGGGATAGATTTACGTATTTCATTTTTGGGTCGAGGGTCTTTGCCCTCGTAAATTCATTCAGGGCCTTGTCAAAGGTGGCGTCTTTGGTGTCAAAATCCGAATAGAGATATGCAATTCCAAGAAGGTAGTGCAGCACCGGGGCGTTGGGATTTTCCTTAGTCAGTCCCTCGTATTTTTTGGTAATTGTATCAAGTTTTCCATCAAGGTGCGCCTTCTCAATCTCCACTACCTTTGTTCTTAATAAGTCCTGGGCCAAAGCCGTCGTAAAAAAACAAACAACCAAAAAAAGAGAAAGAATAGCCACAAAAACATTTACTCTCTTCATATAATTACCTCACTTTGTTTCATTTGAAAATTTCACTTGTTTTTTAGATTACGTGTTGATTTTACATATTACTAAAGTATGGTAGATTGTTCAAGGTTAAAGTGCCTTTAAAATTGATATTTTAGTTGATATTTAAATTGACATTTTAATCCAATTTTCCTTTACCAAAGAAAGAAATGATACTATACTTTGACAGAAAATAAAATAACAGGGGGTAATAATGTTCAAGACCGAACTTTGCGAAATTCTTGGGATTGAGTATCCAATTATTCAAGGGGGAATGGTTTGGATTTGTTTTCATGAACTTTGCTCTGCAGTGTCAGAGGCAGGAGGGCTTGGGGTTTTAGCTTCTGGCAGTATGTCGTTAGATGAGCTAAAAAGTGAGATTGAACTTGTGAAAGAACGCACTAAAAAACCTTTTGGGGTGAACATTCCCCTATTAAGGCCGGATGCCGAGGACCTCATAAATACGACAATTGAGGGTGGGGCGGATGTTATTGCCACATCTGCCGGAAGCCCAAAACGCTTTACGGCAAAGATAAAAGATGCGGGGCTGAAGGTGATTCATGTATCTCCAAACGTGTCCCTTGCAAAAAAAGGGATGGAGTGTGGCGTGGATGCGATTGTTGTTGAGGGAATAGAGGCCGGTGGGCACAACGGTTTTGATGAGATAACCACGATGGCCCTTGTCCCGCAGGTGGTGGACAGGGTCGATATCCCCGTTGTGGCAGCAGGGGGGATTGCAGATGGCAGGGGTTTTGTGGCGGCACTGGCGCTGGGGGCGATGGGTGTTCAGGTGGGGACACGCTTTGCTGCAACCCATGAGGCCAAAGCGCACCCAAACTTCAAGGAGGCCATTGTAAACGTTACAGATACTGGAACGGTCTTGACTGCCAGGAGTATTGCGCCCGCAAGGGGGATAAAAAATTCACTTACCGAGAGGATTGTCAAAGCGGAGATGGAGGGTGCTTCACCGGAGGAGCTTTATGATCTTCTTGGCGAAGGGCGCTCCCAATTGGCAGCCAAAGAGGGAGACATTGATGAGGGGACGGTCTATTGC
>JAUWME010000289.1 GCA_030613285.1 Candidatus Zymogenus sp.
TTTAGGAACTTCTCTTTCTGGTTCATCCGATAAATGAGCATCGGAGAAAAAGGGAGATGTACTTTTTAAAAACTTTCTGATATATAGGTGATAGAATTGAGGGTCGCAGAATCTCGAAATTTGTCAAGGGTGCTATCAATATGAATACACAGACTGATAAAAAACTTGGTGCGTTTCTTGGGGTTTACTTGCCCACGATTCTCACAATCCTCTGCATAATCATGTACTTGAGGGTCGGGTGGATTACGGGTCGTCTTGGCCTTGCCCAGATGATTATCATCGTAATCATCGCACACATAATCACATTAATAACTACCCTCTCCTTTTCCTCTGTTGCAACCAACAGTCGCCTTGGTGTGGGTGGAGCATATTACATAATTTCGCGCAGTATGGGTCTTGAAATTGGTGGAGCCATCGGATTCCCTCTTTTTCTCTCCCAGGCCTTTTCAGTAACGCTTTATGCTTACGGTCTTGCCGAAGCTATGAAGATATTTTGGCAGGATATACCCTTGCAGCCCGCAACTTTCATTATTATTGTCGTTGTAGGCCTCCTCGCTTTTACGGGGGCAAAAAAAGCCTTGAGCACGCAGATTCCAATTCTGGTCTTAGTTGGCATATCAATTTTATCGCTTGCCATATTCTCGATTAAAAAGGCGTGGGGAAACCCCTTTCCTACATTAAGCCCCATGGTCGGTTTCAACTTTTGGACAGGTTTTGCGATATTTTTCCCCGCAGTAACCGGTGTAATGGCGGGTTTGGGTCTTTCTGGCGACCTAAAGGACCCAAAACGGTCTATCCCGAAAGGAGCCATCCTTGCTGTATTTACAGGATTTTTTGTATATCTCCTTATTCCAGTATTACTCGTTATGGGAGCGAGTGCAACAAAACTACAAACTGATGATCTGGTATGGATTCACATTACTGTCCCTTACGGTTATTGGCTGATCCTCCCCGGCCTTTTTGGGGCGGTTTTCTCTTCAGCTGTCGGTTCCATGCTTGGTGCCCCCAGAACCCTTCAAGCACTTGCCATGGATGGAATTGCACCCAGAATTTTGGGCGTAAACACCGGAAGAAATGAAGATCTCAAGGGAGGTCTTATTGTATCGATTGTGATTAGTCTTGGCGCGGTACTACTTGGTGATCTCAACACGGTGGCACCGGTAGTTACAGTTTTCTTCCTGACAACGTACGGAATAATAAATTTTACAGCAGCCTTTGAAACGCTCTCCGGCGATCCCTCATGGCGTCCTAAGTTGAAAATTCCATGGAGCATTAGCCTTTTTGGGGGGGTGGTTTGTGTGATGGTGATATTTCTCATAGAGCCAATAGCCGGTGTTGCTGCAATTGTCGCTGAACTATTATTGTGGCTATATTTGTCCAACAAAAAACATTCGGCTGGATGGGGAGATGCTCGAAGGGGGTTATATGAAACTATGATCCGATGGGCTCTCATCCTGTTGTCCAGACGTCCCATGAGTGCTCGTAACTGGCGACCCCATGTATTAGTCTTTGTTTCCAACCTCAAAAATCACCTTGATCTCGTCCATTTTGGTAATTGGTTCAGCCAAGGGCGCGGCGTTGTTACTGTATGTGAGTTTGAAATTGGTGACCTAACCAAGGAAAATCATAACTTAACATTAGAGAAGCGTGCCAATATGAAAAGAGTGCTGGATGATGAGGGACTTGTAGTATTTCCAGAGCTTCACACTGTAAGCGATGTGGTGGATGGTATCACAAACGTCGCCCAGGCAAACGGCATGGCGGGCATCGAAAGCAACATTGTACTTTTGGGTTGGCCAAAAGAAGAGAAACGACTTGCCGATTTTTTAAGAATTATGCGAAGACTCGAGCATCTCAATAAATCGATGATCATTGGAAGGATCCAACCCAACACCATTGTTAGAAAAGAAGCCTCAATACGCACAATTCACATTTGGTGGGGAGGACTTCAGCGGAATGGTGATCTGATGTTACTACTATCTTATCTTCTGTCTCGAAATCCTGAGTGGCTAAGGTCTAAAATCCAGGTGATGAGCATTGCATCAGATGAGCAGATGAAAACCCGCACCGAGAACTATCTCAAATATCTCCTCCCGGAAATTCGTATAGATGCCGAGCCAAGAGTTGTTTTAAAACCTGAGGGTGAAAGCGTGCAAGAGCTGATACATAAGGAGAGCAAGAACGCAGATGTAGTACTATTTGGACTTGCAACGCCGAATGTCGGAGAGGAAGAGGCTTATGCAAAACACCTTGAAAGACTCGCCCACAACCTCCATACAGTATTTTTTGTGAAAAACTCCAGCCTCTTTATCGGTGAACTTGTAAAGCAGGATTCCGAATAGAGTTGGCAGTTGTTATTTGGGGTGCTGGTATTGGAGGTAAGCAGTGGGGGCAGGATTCAAGTCTAAAAATAAAGGGTTTCGCTTATTAGTGAAACCCTTTTAATTATTTATGTTTTTGGTGCCTGGGGCCGGAATCGAACCGGCACGAGGATAACCTCGAGGGATTTTAAGTCCCTTGCGCTAGGTATGATAGAGCTGGGAAATCATTAAGTTTTTTCAATATTATCAAATAGTTAGATAAAATCTGACTATACCAGAATATACCAAAACATACTAAAATATACCAATCTTTTTCAGAAAAAGTGGAACAATTTGTGGCACCAAATTATCCAAAGGAACTGGACATTATATAGTCTATAAATGAGTAACAATTATTAACTACATTAGGATAGAATGGTGTGTTTTGTAGGAATCTTATGGATTTTTTGAATAAATTCCAGGTAGTAAATAGTAAAGTAAGTAAATTGACAAAATGAGAAAAAAGACTTATTCTTACAAACAAAAGTTTTAAAATACTTGTTGAAAAGGACAAAACCATGAAGAAATCAATCGTTACAATCACGATTTTCCTAACACTTTTTGTTTGCATTTCAAGTACATTTTCAGCAACTTTGGAGGATGCACAAAGATATAATGCTGAAGGAGTATATTTCTACAACAAAGCAGACTTCAATTCAGCATTGAAAAACTGGGAGAAGGGGCTTGATATATGTAGAGAACTCGGAAACAAACAATGTATTGGAATATTTCTCAACAATATCGGCTTGGTATATGATTATTTAGACCAGTACGATAAAGCCCTCTCTTACTATGAGAAGGCGCTTGTGATACATAAGGAGATCGGGAATTTGGATGGTATCTACAGAAATGCCGGGTTGATGGGAAAATCATACGAGGAACTAAAGAAGTATAATGAAGCTGTAGACTATTACAAGATGTCTATTGAAGTCGCAGAGAAGATAAGAGATGAACTTAAAAGCGAGGAGTATAGAACATCCTTTATGGTTAATGAGAAGGAGGGGCTGTTTTTCAGCCCCTCTGCTTTTTCCAATAAAAAAGGAAGGCTTTTTCGCCTTCCTTGATTCTTTTATACAAAATCTCGTTTTGTTTATCAAGAGAAAAATGGATTTTATGCTCTAAAATCTACTATTCTCAAGAATTCATCGTAATTAGGCTTCATTTCTCTTTTTTAAATAAATATTTCTTTCATTTAAGAAAGCTTGACCGTGGGGCACTTTTCGACCTCATGTAAGCACTCGCTGATCAAGGATTCTGTTTTTTCATCTGCAAATTCAAAGTCCGCCACGATTTTCCTCAGGTTCATCGGCAACTTTCTCAAGCCCCATATACATCTCCTTTTCGTCTCTTTGATGCCGCTTCTTTCCAAGTAAAGTGTGAGGTTGGTATGAAAGAAGGAGACGCTGTCGGCATCCTTTACGAGGTCGGCCCTCTCGTCTCCACCTTTTTCGTGGTGGGCCACGAGGAAATAGATGTCATCGCAAAGACTCAAATCGAAGTTCAAATCCTCCATCATCTTTTTTAGGATGACTGCACTGTTTAAGGCGTGGGCCTCTTTGAAATCATCGTAGCTATCGTAATCCTCACGCAAGACCTTCCTGTCCTCGATCGCCCTCTCTATGTCGTGAGCCAGGGCTGCGATTCTCAATGCGTCATCGGCGTCGGGCCTTAATCTGAGAAGCCAAAAGAGGGTGTTCTTGGAATGAACGGGGTCCTCGGGAACCGGGGATTTACTTATTATCTCCCCGATTTTCTTCTTGAGAAGATCGATATTATCCATGTCTATAGAGGAGAACCACCCTCCTGAT
>JAUWME010000477.1 GCA_030613285.1 Candidatus Zymogenus sp.
GTCAGGAGGGCTGGCGCTCTCCCCACTTTCCATGCTATGAACAATTTCTTTTTCATCTCCCAGATGGTCGTCCCCGGATCATCCTACTGGAACATGGGCTACGGCCGCGCAAAAGGTGATGTTGAAAATGATGCAGAGGGATTGGAGACAATGAAGAACCTTGGCTCGAATATGGCGTGGCTTCTAAAAAAAATAGGCTAATCATTCAAATGGTAAATTAGGACACCCTTCAATGGGTATCTTTTTTAAGAACTAACCTTATTGCAATTAAGATGGTGAAAATAACATGAAAAGTATAAAGATAATTGGAATTATTGTTGGTATTCTTTTGTTTGTAATGATAGGTCTTGTCATCATCCTTCCCTGCATTTTCAACATAGATAGATACCGCCCCTTTATCACAAAGGTATTGTCAAACAAAATAGGAAGAGAAGTTGAGATCTCCAAGATTAGCCTCTCTCTTCTAAGGGGAATTTCCATCTCCGCCGAAGAGGTAAAGATCAAAGACCTCCGCAGAGCCGATCTCCCTATTCTGTCAGTTCCAAAGGTCAGGGCCGACATCGCCTTATTTTCGATATTTTCAGATAACGTGGAGGTAAAACGAGTTGTCATCACAGAGCCCGAAATAAACATTATCGAATATTTCGATGGTAAGCTCAACATTGACGGCATGAGTGGTATAAATCTAACGAACACCGAAGAGATACCCTCTGTCGTTCCAGTAGCCCTGTTTATATCAACTCCTGCAACCACAATAGACCCAATGATGGCTGCTCCAGATGAAACAGTAAGGTCAATTGCCGGCTATCTAATGACCAGAGACGTTGCAGTAGAGACCATCAAAATTAATAACGGTCGGTTTTTTTTCTACAAAGAAAATGCCGATTTAAAAGCTGATGCCCTCCTAATATCCAACGGCATCAACCTGTCGGCAGACGAGATATTAGTAAATAACATTGCGGATATCCTTTCGCTGAATAATTCAGACCCTCTTCTTACCAGTCTTTGGAATAAAATCAAATATATCGAGTCGAAGTTAAAGGTGGATATTCTCAACGGCGAATTGATGAAATCCCCGTTCAAAGATGTCCATCTTGACCTCGCCACCAAGGGGGGCCACGTTAATCTTGCCGAGGCCAGCTTTTCAATCTTTGAGGGGAAGATAACATCCAAAGGGTTCTTTGACCTCAGGGGAGAAAACAAATTCGGTAAAATTACGATTGAAGCATCAGATATAAAAACCAACCAGCTTTTAAACGCCATATCCGACGAAACAGACCTCATCGTGGGAACCTTAAAGCTCACCGGCAGTTACGATTTTCCCATAGGGACAATAAAAGAGATAACCAACGGTTTAACCGGTAGAGGGAAGATAGATATCGTAAACGGCTATATAACAGACTTCAGCCTCCGGGAAGAACTGGCGTCTACCTTTGGTGTCTCCCCCGAAGTACTTCCGGAAAGCCTTGATACGGGCGATTTCTCCTATATGGGAGGAGAATACTACATTATGGCCGAAAGGGCATACACCGATAACTTCACAATCAATTCCCCCACATATGACGCTACAGCACAAGGCAGTCTTGGCCTCGACAAAACATTAGATGTAAATGGTGAGATATTGCTTAATAGTGAGATAACATCATCGGATTTTTTTAAAAAAGCAGTCTCTTTTATGGGAATAACCGAAACCCTCTACACCGTTCCATTTTCCATATCCAGAACCCTTGACGATGTGGAATTTACAATCCACTACAATCAATATTTTCTTGCGGCAATGGATATCTTTCTGGAAGCCATCGGGGCAAAAGAGAAGGGCGAGGAGAGAAAAACCTTAAAGGAGTTTGGAGGCGATCTCTACAATAAATTTCGTTAGACAAACAAATCTGGTGATTGTAAAACGGGAAAGCGGTTAAAGGGATTTTAAGAGGTAAAGATGTCCTTATATAATCGATAATTATATTCATTTCTAAAATACAAAACAATATCGACAAAGACCATCATAGCGTTAAATATGTAGAGATATATCACGAGATCGCAGTTATAAAATAATTTGTGGATGGTGCCAAACAGATAGCCTGCAAAAACAACAATGAGGAAAAAGAAGCTCTTCCCCTTGTTGGACCTCGATCTGTACGATTTGCAGATGGAAAAGGGCCACGCCGCCCCAAAACAAATGAGCATCAATATTTCAAATGGACTCACGAAAATTCACTCCTGTTACTGCTGTTTCCGATTTTCATTGCAAACACATTTAATAACTTGCCAAAGAACTTACCAAAGAG
>JAUWME010000436.1 GCA_030613285.1 Candidatus Zymogenus sp.
CCCTGCCAAAAACCCCTACATTGTAAATCCCAAACCAAATCTAATTGTTGATAATGTGGACAATTTCATTATCTACTATTTTGACATGAAGGGTTTTCCGCTTCCCATCGTGAAAGACGAAAATGGAAACCGAAAAACCCCGAAGCCTCCTTACGTCCTTTCGGCTGTGGAAATGGAAATGATAAGAAGCGTGAAGTTTGAATTTTTACTCAAACTGGATAAGATAGAAGAAAAAAAACGTGGGAGAGTTGGGGGGGGCTACCCGCCGGGGAGCGTGGCCACTTACAATGACTTGGGCAGGCCAAAAGGGTGGTCTTGCGGTGATACAGATTTTCCTTTGCAAGAGATGTGCGGCGAGCTTGGCGAATGGGATTGTTTCTTTTCAATTTGTAGAGACAAACAGTACCCGGAATATGGTGACTTTGTTCCCTACGGCGATGATTCAAAGCGCATTCTTTTTACGGCAACCGTTTTTCCAAAGAACCTAAGCCTAAACCTCCCCAAAAAAGCCCCTTACAAGTTTATAGATAAAAAGTGTTACGAGGAGTCATTTGAAGAATATATTGAAGGTGGAGGGGTTTTCAATTGGGATCCACCGGAGGGTATTTGGGTTGTAAAAGAGGATATGTTTGAGAACAAGGCATATTTTGAAATGACAAAGAGGTATTTTGTAAGAAAGAGTGTTCTCGTTGACGTTGGGGCGGAGCTTTTTTGGAAAACCCGGGGAAGAAACAAGGGCTACGATAACTATGAGGTTGGTGTTGATATATATTTTAAAAATCCAATTGATTCTTCTTTGGGTGGGACTAATGCGGGGCTGATAATGAGGATGAGCGGGCCGAAAAAATATTACACTGTTATGTTGCAAAACGAGAGCGATGAAGAAGAGGACAATGGCTATGATATTCGCCTTGGAAAAATCAGCAACACATGGGAGACTGTTTACGGTACGGACCTTGATGAACCGTTCACAGTTGGTCAGTGGTATCGGGTGAACGTTGAGTGTGTGGACAACACCTTTAAATGCAGTGTCTTCAGTGTAAGTATCAACGGTGAGAAATCATTGTTGGACGATTTTACGTGGACAGATGAAGAGGGTGGATTCCCTCATGGGGCACCGGCCCTCAGGGTTTTCAACGACGGTGCCGCCTTCGACAACTTTACTATTTGTCCTATTATGAACAAGGAGTAGTCTTGGGGGAACAAAAAAACTACCTGATTATCACCAAATTAATTTTTTATATATCAGTTTATAAATCGAAGAGGTTTTTGGCATTTTCGTAGAGCCATTTTTGTTTTACCTCTTCCTTCAGCGGTAACTTCATTACTTCATCTGCAAGTTGTTTTACCGAAAGCCCCATGAAGAGCCACGTGGAGCCGAAGAGGATTTTATCTTTTAGAATAGAATTTCCGTAGCGGATAAGCGACTCCCAGCCCGTTCCGGGCATTCCAAGATACTTTGGGAGATACGAAGCGATGTCGATGTAGATGTTTTTGTTTCGCCAAGCCACCGCAACCAGCTCTTCCACCCAGGGCCACCCCCCGTGCCCGGCGATCATTTTTAGCTCCGGGAAATCTTGCGCCACGATATCGAGATAGATGGGGCGCTCCACTTCCATGGTGTGGGTGGAGTAGTTTATCGAGAGGTGAAACCAGATGGGGATGTTTAGCTCCACGCAGGTGGAATAGAGGGGGTACATCTTTGCGTCGTGAGGGGGGATTTTGAACATGAAGGGACGAACCGCAATCCCCCGAAGGCCCAGATCGTAGCTTCTTCTTATCTCGCGGACGGCGTCCATCCCCTTTAGGGGATCAATCCCCGCTACACCGATGAACTTGTCTGGATATTTATTTACGATGTCGGCGTAGTAGTCGTTGGGAAGCCCAGTGATCCCGCTGGGAGTAGATTCGTCGAGGTTGAAGATAAGGGCCTTTTCAACTCCCATTTCATCCAGTTGTTTGATAAAACCCTCTATGGGAGTTACAAGGGGTTGTACCATTGGCCTGAGTTTGTCCTTTAGCTCATCGATTGGCAGGGATATTTTCATGTTGTAAAGGTCTTCGGCCGTAATGCCAAAGATTGGGGCAACCCTGGGACCGAATACGTCCCTCAAGTAGCCCGCCATCTGGGGGGGGAGCGACGCAATGAGATCGATCATTACCTCTTCGGTGGGGAGATAACAGAGGGAATCGATGATTTTGTATTTTTTTTCCATTTTTTCCTCAAATTCTATTTATGTCATTTCTGATATATCAATTGTCTTAAGCGATATTCTGAGGTGACCTTCTAAAGAGATACTTTCAAAAGATATTTTAATGCTGAACAACTGGTGCCATCACTTGGCTACTTTTCCGCCATCTTTGCAAAGAGACGCCCAATTCGATTTGCAATGGTCTCTAATTGGAGCTTTCTTCCCATAGAGATTTCAGGGGCAAAATGCCTGATGATGGAAAGCTCCTCTTTAGTGGGTAACGTGGTGGTTTCGAGTTTATCCGCCACCTTTAAATCCCAGGGGACATCCGCTTTTACATCCTCAACAGTGGCACCGGGGTGGAGGCCAGAGAGATACATCTCCTTGGTTTCTTCATCAAACTTAAAAACGCCCTTTGTGGAGATGAGGGTGCTTGGCCCCGACCCTTCGGGCATCCCGGCTTCGTATCTGGTGTTTCCGCCATCAACATATCCGGGGGAAGTAAAATAGTCCAATTTTTCTACGAATTCGCCCCCCCG
>JAUWME010000359.1 GCA_030613285.1 Candidatus Zymogenus sp.
TCCTGCAGTGGCTGTCCCACAGGGTTCATCCATATCGGGCTTTTAAAGATTGTCTACGGCTCTGGCTACAAAACAAAGTTTGCAGGAGTGGGGTACGACTACGAACTTATCTTCGCACTGGGAAGCATGATCGGAGTTAGCACCAAAAAAGATATTTTGATGCTCATTGACGCCGTTGAGGAATATGGGCTCGATGCGATGACCACCGGTGTAATCCTTGCGTGGATTACCGAGATGTATAAAAAAGGTCTTTTGACCGAAGAGCAGATTGGCGTCAAGGTGGACTTTGGGGATACATCGGCATACCTTGAGATTATTGATAAAATTGTTAAACGCTCAAATACATTCTACAAGGATGTGGGGATGGGCCTTGCCAAACTTGCAGAAAAGTACGGCGGTGAAGACTTCGCAATGGTTCTTGGGAAACATGAGATGACAGGATATCACACGGGTTATGGGGCGATGATCGGCCAAGCTGTGGGGGCAAGACACTCTCACCTTGACAACGCCGGGTACTCTCTCGACCAGACTGTGGATAAATTGAGCAAAAAGGAGATCGTAAAAAAGCTCATAGAGGAGGAGATTGACAGGTGTATGTTGACTTCGCTCCACATCTGTCTCTTCGCAAGAAAGATCTACGGCGACAAAGACCTTGTCTGCGAAGCCCTTGGCTCTCTCGGAATTGATGCAACTCCAAAATCGCTGACAAAAGCCGGGGAAAAGATTTGGAGGCTCAAAAACAAGCTGAAAGTGGAGATGGGTTTCGATTTTAAGAATCTCAAATTTCCAAAGCGTTTCTTCGAAACGGAATCTGCAAGCGGGCCTTTGGACTATGAAAACACCAAGGATATCATCGATATTTACGTCAAAGAGGCAAAGTTTCAATAAAGGGGCTTTCTTTATTTGTCATTCCCGTGAAAAAGCCTGCCCCCTTGAATAAGGGGGGGTAATCCTAATTAATATCGACTGGATTCCCAATCAAGTTGGGAATGACAGAATAACTTTTATTCAGGAGAATCAATATGGGCTTTATGGATAAACTAAGGGGGATAAAACGGCCGTCCCCCAATGTCGCCCCTGTCCCCAGTGGGAAACTCAAAGAAAAGATTTTTGGGCTTGGTGGGGAAAAGGTTCCGTTCAAAATTACAGAATCTGACAAAACAGACATCCTCGTAGAGCTAAAGATTGTTGATGCCCAATGGTACGAATTTTTTGCCAAGGCCTCACTCAAAAAGACTTACCAGATTTATCTCCTTTTGGACGATGCCGAGAAAGAAGTCAGGGCTCTCGAAAAAATTGGTGAGGTAAGCTGGAAGAAGGGAATCCCCAAGATAAGTTATGCAAAATCGTCTTTTCAGGGGAGAACAATAGCCCACAAGGAGTTCGGGACTTCATACGCCTTTAAAGAGGCAAAACCATCCTCATTCGGCAAAGTTTACGAATACAGCTTTGATGTAAATGACGTGAAAAACCCCATAATCGAGATAATTACATCTTCCGGCTGGTCGTATGTCCCGGTAACTACCATGCGTAAAGTCAAAAGAAAATAGCTTATAAAAAACTAAAAGGCTAAAAAAAGCAGAATATTTAATTTGACATCCCCCTTTCATCTATGATAAAATTCAACTATTGTCGATAAATTGAACAAAACATCTTGAATTGGAGTTGGGACTCTCGATAAATTAAAAATGGATAGTGGTTATGTATGATATGCACAATATTGAGCATAAAGAAGTTTTGATAGCTTGATTCTATTATCAGCAATTACCGTTAAACGGTAATTTCATATAGCTTTTTTGGAGAAAAGGAGAAACCCATGGTGGACAATAAAGATAAGAAAAAGAGTGAATCCTTCCTCGGTGAAAACAAGATAGGCAGGCGCGAAGCCATCAAGCGAATAGCCAAAGGAGTTGCTCTGGTAGGAACTTTCGCCGCAACAACGGCCTTTTTTCAGGACGAGTGTGACCCACCCACCCCATATTACAACTACTCAAGGTCCTATAGAAAATACTACAACTACTACAACTATTCAAAGTACAACAGGTCTTACTACAACTATTCCAGATATAGCAGGTCCTACTACAACTATTCAAGGTCTTACTCTCGTTATAACCGATATTACAGATATATCAGGTACTATCACTTCATATTTGATGTATAGACCTTGTTGACTGCCTGTATTGTCTGAATATTTATTAGCTTTCCCTTGTGGTCAACACCGCAATAAATTCCAGAATTATTTTGTATAGGTGTATTTATTGATGGATACCTTTATCAAAAAAGGGATTTTAAGAACCTTTGCTAAAATAAAGCCAAAAGTGCAATCGGGAGTGTAATACTAATATGGCCAATGTCCTTCTAACATCAAAATGCGTCCGCTCCTGTCCCTACTGCTTTGCAAAAAAGGAGATGGACGAAAAGAGCCCCGACGATATCCTATCTTGGGAGAACCTCCTTTACCTCGCAGATTTTTTCAGCATTTCAGATGAAAAATTTGTATCGCTTCTGGGGGGCGAACCCACGCTCCATCCACAGTTTACAGACATCGTCCTCTATCTAATCGAGAGGGGCATGAAGGTCAACATTTTTACAAGCGGCATCATGTCCGACAAAAAACTTGAGGAGATGAAAAAATACCTCACAAAGATATCTCCCGAACAGTTGAGCTTTGTCTGTAATGTCAACAACCCAGAACAGACCCCCGCGCCAATTGAGGAACAGGAAAAGTTGCACAAATTTCTCTCCCTCATGGGCCCCTGGACAGAACCCGGATTTAACATCTACCGAACTGACTTTAAACTTGATTTCATCTTCGATCTTTTAACCCGCTACGGAATGCGCCACGGACTTCGCCTCGGAATTGCATCCCCGGTTCCGGGCTACGACAACATCTTTATCCATCCAGATGACATCAAAAAGGTTGTGGACAAACTCTATTCCTACAGGGAGATGTTTGAGCAATTCCAGCTTGGCCCAGGTCTCGACTGTGGATTTCCCCTCTGCAGCTTCAATGACGAACAGCTGGGTTGGATATTCCGTATTACGGGTCATATAGAATTTGGTTGCGGCCCGGCTCTGGACATTACACCCGACCTTGAAATTTACAGTTGCTTTCCCATGTCCGGCTATCACAGGAGATCGATCTTTGAATTTGATAACATGGGTCAGATAAGCGAGTACTACAATAACCTGCATCAACAGATCAGAAACGAGATTTCCGGTATTTATGATGAATGCCAGGATTGCGTCTCTTTAAAAACCATGCGTTGCGCCGGAGGCGGTGTCTGCCAGATTCTCAATCATTTCGTAAAAGAGGCGCCGGTTCGGCACCAGGAGATCGAAGATGGACTGAGAACGAATGGGATACCATAATCAATACCAACCTCAGAGGCCTCTTCCTATGCTGCCAGCTCGTTGGCAGAGAGATGATTAAAAAGAAAAAGGGCAAAATCATCAACCTCTCTTCCA
>JAUWME010000422.1 GCA_030613285.1 Candidatus Zymogenus sp.
ACCAAGCTTTTTGAATTTGGGTAAGAGTCTTTCGAGATGCTCTGTCAAAATCTCTTTAGCATGAGAAGAATACCAATCTTGCATGGTTTTCTTGACTTTTTCTCTATCGCTTGGATCGGGAAGTTCCATTTGGAAAAAACCACTAATTAGTTTGACTCTTCGTGTTTTCCCCCGATTGATTTTCAAACGATACTGCTGCCCCAGATAATAGTGTGTTTCCCCGTTAATGTATTGACGTTTTGGTGGCAACGGTTGAAGCTGATCAAAATAGTCGACCTTTTTTGAAATCCATGATGCTCTCTTGTTTAATCCTTTCCTGACATCGTTAATGTTAAATCCCAACGGTGCTTTTGCCACAATCCGTAGATTGGGATACACGGTAATGGAAAAGGTCTTCCTTCTATTGAATTGAATTTCAACAATGAATTCCCGCTTTCCATATGTAAGTGTCTCTTGCATATTTATGGTCTCCGAACCTTATCGATATCTATTCATTTCCCCACTATCTCGTCCATATCCTCAAATGAAATAGCTACTGTTCGCTCAGTCTGTATACTTGTGTGTATCATCTGGATTTTTTGATGAACTTGCGGTTAGAATAGTTAGGTAGGGTAAAGAATTGAAAGTGGTTGATGGTATAGATATGTTGGTCGGGATGAGAAGATTTGAACTTCCGACCTCCTGCTCCCGAAGCAGGCGCGCTAACCAGGCTGCGCTACATCCCGATTTCATAATTAATCAGCATATCAGAAAGCCCAATCTTTTTCAACAAGCTTTTAAAAATATTTTCAAATAAAATATTCCCACAATTATTATCAGCAGAAATTTCTAAATGCTTTTCCTCAATTTTGAAATAGCGATACCATAGTCATCCATCCCGAAAATGGAAGACCCAGCGACAAAGACATCAACCCCAGCCTCTGCGGCATCGTAAATGTTTTTTGCCGTTATTCCCCCGTCAATTTCGATGAGGACGTGGTCAAGTTCCCTTTTCTGGAGAATTCCCTTGAGTGTCTTTACCTTCTTTAATGTATATGGGATAAATTTCTGGCCGCCATATCCAGGGTTGACGCTCATAATCAAAACCATGTCCACAATCTCAAGGATATCATCAATCAATGCTATGGGAGTCCCGGGATTTACAGCCACCCCAGCCCGTTTTCCCATGGACTTAATCTGCATGATGGTACGGTCGAGGTGGGGGGTTGCCTCTGCGTGGATGGTGATGATATTAGCGCCTGCATCAGAAAAGGCCTCGATGTAACGTTCCGGCTCTGTAATCATAAGATGAACGTCAAGGGGCAGGTCGGTTACTTTTTTAACAGATTTTACAACTGGTACTCCGATGGTGATGTTCGGGACAAAGACGCCATCCATGACGTCAACGTGAATCCAGTCCGCACCGGCATTTGCCACAGCAGCGATCTCATCTGCAAGGTGGGCAAAGTCGGAAGCAAGGATTGAGGGTGCAAGTAGTTTTTTCATTTTAGCTTTTTCATCAAGGTTTCTTCATTTGGGTTTCTATTCAACTATGTTACTTCAATAGCCCATCGAAATTTATGGCTACTCAACAAATATACAGTATTTTGACACCATTGTCAATATACCTTGACTTATTTGTTGTTATCTAATATAAAGAAATCTTGGGAGTCAGGTATTTTACAAAATAGGGAAGAGGGAGAAATGCAAAATCTTTACAGCAAATTCGGTAAATCCATGCCAGCCGGGACGGTCATCTTTAATGAGGATGAGCCCGGCTACGATATGTTTATACTCCACGAGGGTCGTGTCAGGATTTTCAAGAAGGTGAGGTCCGTCGAGACCACATTGGCGGAGCTTGGCAAAGGCGATTTTTTTGGCGAGATGGCAATCCTCGAAAAAAGCCCCCGGTCTGCCTCGGCCGTTGCAATAACGGATATAAAAGTACTTGTGCTGGATGAGAAGACGTTCGAGCTGTTGCTAAAAAGCACTCCTGAGGTGGCTTTTAAGATGATGAAAAAGATGGCCGAGAGACTAAGATATGCTGACGAGCGGATTGAAACCCTGCTGTTTAAGGATGCAACAAGCAAAGTTGTGGACATGATAAGTAATGTCGCCAAGAAGAACGGCGTCGAGTCGGGAAAGGGTGTTGTTGTGAATATTTCGGCGACGGACCTTGCGGGTCGTGTTGGACTGGATGTAGACAAGACCAAGAGGGTGTTGGACATCCTTGTGGAGAGGAAGTTTTTGAAAGTGGAGGAGGATCGGATAATTATCAGAAATCCTAAGAAACTGCTGAAGATTTTGAACTATATTGAGTTGAAGGAGCAGTTAGGAGATATTATTTAAGCGCCTGCTGCCAACAATTTTTCCTCAGTCAAAGTGCTTGATTGGTTGGAGGGTCTCACAATAGTTTAACTACTATCCTTGCCAACAATAGTAAACCACTGATAACAAGACACAGTGCACGGCATAAGCCCCACGGTCTTTTTATCTGTCTCGCCATTGCTAAAGACCGAAGAGGGGATCAACCGCCCTTTGGAAACTCAATTCCGTACTCTTCGCTAAAAATCTCTTCGATATTCAATTGCATTTCTGTGACAATTTTTCGTAAGTTTTCTAATGCGGTTTCTAATTCCATAAAGTTTTTTGTGTTAGTAGACTCATACAATTTACTTACAAGAGCCATTAAAGCAGAATTGTACTTTTCTTTAAATTCCTTGGGGCCATACAATCTTAATAAACTTAATACTGAATTAAATTGTTCAAAGTTTTTAAATTCGGGGGAATCTGTAGTTTCCCCCTCATATAAGCTATTTATGTTCTCTAATATGAGGGGTAAAGATGAAATACTT
>JAUWME010000271.1 GCA_030613285.1 Candidatus Zymogenus sp.
TTTCAGCTTTGGGCCAAATCCCATCAAGGCGGGCGGGGAGCTCTGGATTAAACTCGACTCTCCATCTGAAAGCCACGTGGAGCTTTTCCTGAATGGAAAACACCTGCCGAAACATTCGGTAACAAGTCTGACATACTTTACCGTAATTGTTCCGGTCGGTAGCAATAGCGGCCACCCGGAGCTTGAGTTTAAGGGTGGCAATCATTATCGCGCAAACCAGCCGAAGAACTTCTTGACAGTAACACCTTGACGATGGCTGATGAACTTGGAGTCTTTAAAAAGTAGAAGGTAGTCTTTTGGTGAAGATGTAATTTGAGTAAACTTAAAATAGGCTCTAACAACATGAAAATATATACCCCGGTCGTGATGGTCACGGCCGGGGGCTTTTTTATCGCAGGGAGTAGAGAAACCCGGCCTCGTCACCGAAATAGATAATTCCGCTTTGCACCGTTGGTGATGAACGAATGGTTTTTTCCACCTTGTACTGCCACCTCATGCCACCGTTATCTGTCCTGAGGGCGTAGAGTCGGCCGTCGTCCCCACCGAAATATACAACCCCCTTACAGATTGCGGGCGATGTCCTGATCTTCTCATCGGTGTAGTATTGCCACATGGGTTGTCCCGTCTTCTTGTTTAAGGCATAAAAGCGCCCATCGTCGCTGCCAAAGAAGACCGTTTTGCCTGAAACCGCGGGGGAAGATTTTACATCGCTTTCGGTCTTGAAGCGCCATCTTAATTGACCGAGGTTGATATCTACGGCGTAAAAATAGTCGTCGTCGCTGCCGAAATATACAACTCCATCTGAAATGGCTGGGGAGGTGGTGATGTTGCTTTCGGCTTCAAAGCTCCACATTCTAAGGCCTGTCCATTTGTTAAGCTTGTAGAGCTTGCCGTCGTCGCACCCAAAGAAGATAGAACTCCCACCGATGGCGGGAGAAGATTTGATATTGTCTTCGGCATCAAATTTCCATCTCAGGACGCCGGTTTGGGAATCCACGGCATAGAGGAAGCCGTCGTTGCTCCCAAAAAAGACGACCCCTTCCGACACCACCGGCGACGATCTAATTTTCCCCTCGGTCTTAAAAGTCCACCGGACAACGCCCGTTTGTTTGTCAATGGCATAGAGCCTCTCGTCATCGCTCCCAAAGTAGACTAAACCTCTGGCCATGGCGGGGGAACTCTTGATGTCATCCTCGGCTTTGAACCGCCACTTTAGAAGCCCGGTCTTTGTGTCTATGGCGTAAAATGTCTCGTCGTTACTCCCGAAGTAGATAACTTTTCTGGAGACCATCGGCGTTGAGAGAATTGAGTCCTCAGCCCTAAAAGTCCAATTTATTTGGTTTAGAGAATAGACGGCATCGGTGTTGAAGACCCCGGTTCTTTCGGGAGTATTTCTGAACATTGTGTATCTGGAGTTGATCTTCTCGGCTCCTGCAAAAAAGAGAAACCAGCTTGCTGTCAACGCTATCAGGACTAAGATTATTTTAGGATTTTTCCTTAACATTTTATTCCTCATCAATACTTACAGTTCAAGTAGCCCAATGACGTGTTTGCAATGGTCGTTACCCTCCTGTACCTGACAATATTCCTCTTTTCCTTTCAATTTAGAAAGGACATCATCAGAAGCGCCAATGTTTCTAAAAAGTTCTTTTGCAATTCCCAGCATAAACCCGGTGTGGTGATCGCAAAAAGTTTGTTTATAATCGATGGAAAGACTGCTGTTCTCTTTTATAGATTCCTCCATTATTTCAGGAACCGTTGTGACACAGGGGTGGTTCTTACATAGGCATACAATTTTTGGATTTTCCATATTGAGGTTTATTTCAGTATAAGATGCGTACCCGTAACCGGTTGCTGTATGAGTCAGGGCGTGGTGATTAAAGAGATTTTCGTCCCATTTTGCCATGCCCGATGCGATGGTGTCGATGGCAAACATTTTACCAGCATATTTGGCACCCTGAAACATAAGATTTTTAACTCCGCGTTGTCCCATCATCTCAAAGATGGCTGAGGTCATAGGCGCAAACATCAATTCCCGGGTGGTGAAAACCCCCTTTAGTCCGATACTCATTAGTATTGTTTCATTCTCTCCTTCACCCACGTGTTTCAAGTCCCCTAATAGAATGGCAAGAAGATCTGAAGCTGCCTTCATTTGGTCTTTGTCGACAATAAGCTTGTCTGTCATTTGTTCCTCCTCAACAACAAAATGTGTTTGAAATGTTACCTCATTAGGGGGAAGTAAGGATATTGTCCCCCCATCAAAATTCAATTCGGGTTATTTTCCATAAACAACTCTTGTTTTAACAAAACATACCTACTTACTGGTCAAGAATCCCGACTATATGCCTGCAATAGTTTCTCCCCTCTTGAGCTTGGCAAAACTCCTCCTTTCCCTTTACGGAAGAGACCAGTTTCTCATCAGCGCCATTGTTCTTCAGTATAAGTCTCGTGAGGGCAAGAAGCCAGCCGGTGTGATAGTCACAGAAGGTCTGCTTGTAATCTATCTTCAGTGCCGGATTTTTCTGTACGGCCGATTCCATTATTGCCGGTACAGTTGTAGCGCTTGGATGATTTTTTAGTAGGCTGACGATCCACGGTTTTTCAATATCGAGGTCTACTTCGGGATGCTGCATGATACCCCAGCCTGTAGAAATACCTATTGTTTCGTAATATTTAATGAGGCTCTCGTCCCACTTTGCAATGCCAGTCTCAACTGTTTCCAGGGCAAATCTCTCGCCAGCGTAGTAACCTCCCCTGAACATAAGATTTTTCATGCCGTGCTGACCCATCATGTCAAATATTGAGAGAGTCATGGGAGCAAACATAAGATCGCGTGTCGAAAAAAGGACGTTGAGACCCATTGACCTTAACTTGGCTATATCATCTCCATCTCTTTGATGTTTTAGATCATTTATAAAAGCATCAAGAAGACCAGAAGCGGTTTCAAATACATTTTTGTCAATTGTAAGCTCCTCATTCATCCTTTTCACCAAATAATTTGTTTTATATGTTGATAATAATATTACAGCTTGATAAACTCTAAGTCAAGAACAAAAAGAATAGTTAGATTGCTGCACTTTCAAATTATTTAAGGGGTAAAGGAGGAGTTATGATTAAAGGTGCTTAAAAAATGCATTAAATGTTATTCCCTTGGAAAACGGAAATCCAGTAAAAAAACCATTATCTGTCATTCCCGCGAAAGCGGGAATCCAGGCTGAAAATAGAATCATATTATCCTGAATTCCCAATCAAGCTGAGAATAACAGAATAAAGAGGATTCCTTTGTCAAGCAGGCAATGACAAAATAGAAATGATTCACTTGTCTTGCTGGGAACGAGGAAATTACTATTTCCATTTAAGAGAAAGTGGGAATTAACAAGGAGGCTTTTGCATAGGAGTAAAATATGGGAGATTTCAAGGATAAGGTAGTAATAGTCACTGGTGGAGCTTCGGGAATAGGCAGGGAGCTATCAAAGGCACTGAGTAGAGGTGGAGCCGTGGTGGTTACCGCCGACATCGACTTGGATGGGGCAAAGAAGACGGTCTCGGAAATTAAGGTCGAGGGTGGAAGCGCAACCGCCGTGCGACTGGACGTTACTAAGGAGGCAGCGGTTAAAAAGCTTGTTGAGAAGACGGCCAAGGAGCACAAGCGACTCGATATGATTTTTAATAATGCGGGTATCATCATCGTGGGTGATATGCGGGATATAAGTATCGAGCATTTTCGTCGTATCATAGATGTAAACCTGTGGGGGGTAATCTACGGAACTATGAGCGCATATCCGTTGATGGTAAAACAGGGTTTTGGACACATCGTTAATATTGCCTCGATAGTCGGTTTGCTTCCTTACCCGACGGCCGCTCCCTACTCAACCACCAAACACGCCATAGTGGGACTTTCCGGCTCCTTAAGGGCCGAGGCGAAAGAGTTTGGAGTAAAGGTCACCGTCGTCTGTCCGGGAAATATTAAGTCGAGTATCTACAAGGAGGGGACTGTCCTTAAGGCTGGTTGGAAGGATGTTATATCCAAATTACCTATTGAGATGATGAAAACGGAAAAGGCGGCTCGGAAGATTCTCTCTGGAGTTCGTAAGAATAAAGCGATCATCACCTTTCCTTTAGATGCTACCATCCTCTGGATGTTGTATCGAATAAAGCCGAGTCTTTTGAATCCTATATATAAAAAAATGATTGGCGGTTTTAGAGAGTTGAGAGGTTGTAAATAGAGACTTTTTTTTCAAGTGAACTATCGATGTTTTTAGTGAGGGGAGTTGTTTAATTATAAACAAGGGGAGGGCAACCTCTTCTTGTTTTATACTCTGAATTATCTACATTCCTTTTTTGTATATCTGT
>JAUWME010000236.1 GCA_030613285.1 Candidatus Zymogenus sp.
CTTCAGCGGGCCCAGGGGGGTGGGAAAAACCACGGTAGCGCGCATATTGGCAAAGGCGCTAAACTGCGAGAATGGCCCAACCCAGCAACCTTGCAACCAATGCAAAATGTGCACCGGCATAAACGAAGGGAGCGTTACAGATGTTTACGAAATCGACGGGGCATCAAACACCGGCGTAGATGACATCCGGGAACTTCGAGATAACGTCAGGTATCTCCCATCTGCGGGAAAGTACAACATCTACATTATTGACGAAGTCCATATGCTTTCGACAAACGCATTCAATGCCCTCTTAAAAATCCTCGAAGAGCCGCCAGCGCACGTCAAGTTTATTTTTGCTACAACAGAGCCCCACAAAATTCCCGTAACTGTTCTTTCTCGGGTACAGAGGTTTGATTTTCGGCGGCTTGGTCTAAAAGAAATCTCTGATTCATTAAACAAGATTGCAAAAGAAGAAGGAATTAATATATCAGACGGCGCCCTCACAATAATCTCCCGGGAAGCAGAAGGAAGCATGAGAGACGCACAAAGTCTGATGGATCAAGTAGTAGGTTTTGCCGGCGAAGAAGTAACCGAAGAAGACGTTCGGGGAGTGCTGGGGCTTACAGATCGGGAGCTTCTCTTTACGATGGCTGATGCTGTGATGAAAAAAGATACCCCACTTACCCTTTCAATTGTCAACGACGTTTACTCCCAGGGGTATGACATCAACCACTACTTTCGAGAGCTCCTTGAACTGATGAGAAATATCCTTGTTAGTAAAGTCGCCCCAAAACACAAACTGGATGGCTTGACCACAGAAGAAATCGAAGATATAGTAAACCTTGGAGCTCAACACGGT
Source organism: Candidatus Zymogenus sp. (assembly GCA_030613285.1). GTDB lineage: Bacteria > Desulfobacterota > Zymogenia > Zymogenales > Zymogenaceae > Zymogenus. The sequence goes on from JAUWME010000236.1 coordinate 842, forward strand.
ATCGATGATCTGACTATTCTCTTTAATATGTTGTTTGAGATCGAGTATCAGATTAAAAACGCCAGCGATCCAAAAACACTCCTGGAATTGACACTGATTAAAATGACTCGGCTCTCATCAATGAAGTCTATTGATGAGATTTTGCAAAGGCTGTCTGAAAATGTTGGCCCAGAAATCCGCAAAAATTATGAAAAAGAGGCAAATTCCAACTCAAATTCGTTTCCTAACGGTACTGCCTCAGCAGCTGCCAATCAAGATACAAAAAAAAAAGGATATGAACAACCAGACGAAGTAGTTCCAGCAACAGATGCGATTGTTGAGACGACAAGAGAAAGTTCCAATGATGAAGTTTCTGGGTTTCTGACCTATTTGCAAAAGAACAAGTTTATGCTCTATTCTCGTTTAAGCAATAATCTGTCATTCAAAATAGAGGAGAATAAAGCTATTGTCTCTTTTCCAAAAGATAGCGCTTCTTTGAACCACTATTCTGGCAAAGAAAAAAAAGAGGAACTTGAAAAAGAGTTATCTAACTATTTCAAAAGAGATATTATGATTAAACTTTTAGAGGTTGCGGCTGGTGATTCCCAAAAAACATCAAGTGGATTGTCTCACAATAAAAAAGATACCTATCGGGATTTGATGGATTGTGAAACTACAAAAAATATCTTCGATGTTTTTGGCGGGGTAACCGTTGAGGGATACACACCGTCTAAAAAGTGACTAATATGTTTTTAAGGGAGGATAAAATGTCCCAACAGGAAGGCGGGTTTGGCAATATTATGAAGCAGGCCCAGAAAATGCAAAAAGATATGATGCGTATTCAGGAGGAGATGGCGTCAAAGACAATCGAAGCGAGTGCCGGTGGGGGGATGGTATCAGTTGTGGTAAATGGTCGTCAGCAAGTAATGTCCATTTCAATCGAAAAAGACATCGTAAATCCCGAAGACGTGGATATGCTGCAAGACTTGGTGCTGGCCGCTATAAATGAGGGCCTACTGAAATCGCAGGAAATGGTCAAAGAGGAGATGCTCAAGATCACAGGCGGAATGAATATTCCAGGATTAAATCTATAGCGATTAGTTTTTTTAAGAAAATCTACAATTTCCCAAGAGTATTTGTCTAATATGCAATCAGTTGACGATCCCATAAGAAATCTCATTGATGAGCTAAAGCGGCTGCCAAGTGTTGGAGAAAAGACCGCTCAACGCTTTGCCTATTTTATTGTTGCTTTAAACGATAAAAACGCAAGAAAAATGGCAAATGCAATAGTCGAGGTGAAGGAAAAAGTAAAAGTCTGCACGATCTGTTACAATTTTACAAACTTAAACCCGTGCAAAATCTGCTCTGACACAAAAAGAGAAAATGGAGTGGTTTGTGTTGTTGAAGACCCAAGGGACCTCATGGCACTGGAAAAAAGCGCTGTTTTCAAAGGGAGATATCATGTCCTTCATGGAGTGATTTCACCAATTAAGGGCATCGGTCCCGATGAATTGAGAATCGACGAATTAAAAAGGCGGGTAGAAGGCGGGAAAATCAACGAAATAATCATTGCTACAAATCCCACAAAAGAGGGGGAAGCCACCGCTCATTTGATTCAAGAAAGGCTCGGAAATACAAACATCAAACTTACAAGGATCGCCAGAGGAATACCCGCCGGAGGCGATCTTGAATATTTTGATTCGCAAACTCTCACTGCGGCAATTATGAACAGAAAGGATTTATAGAATAAAGCTCAAAAAACACATAATCAAATTTTTTTTTAGTTTTTTCTTGACTATCTCCTCCCTTTTATATAAAGTGTCAGGGTTGTCAGGGTTATTGGGGGGTTGAGGGAGGAAAGGGGAATTGAAATTTGTTTAATAGTTTTTCAGATAACAAAAATTTGTGCTTGAAAGAGACTTTTAGTTTTTAAGGAGTATAAGTGATAGAGATAATTTTTCACGGACGAGGAGGCCAAGGTGCTGTAACCTCCGCAGAGATGGTCGCCCATGCCGCCATCTCGGAAGGTAAGTATGCTCAGGCTTTTCCAAACTTCGGTCCCGAAAGGAGAGGGGCGCCGGTCATGGCGTTTGCACGGGTAGATGATAAACCCATAAGGTTAAGGTCAAAAATCTATGAACCAGATATAACACTGGTTCTTGACCCATCACTGCTCGAAATCATCGACCCAACAAGTGGATTGAAAGATGACGGTATAGTAATTATAAATACTCACAGGAGTATCGAGGAAATCAAAAAGAAGTTTGGCTACACCAAAAGAGTGGCAGTCATCGATGCTACCACAATTGCAAAAGAAATACTAAACCTTCCCATAACAAACACCACAATGCTTGGTGCAATGGTGGCAACCACCGATGTCATTGATGAAGAGTCAATGATTGAACCCCTGAAAAACCGTTTCGGAAAGATTGCCGAAAAAAACATTAGTGTCTTTAAACGGGCTATCAAAGAAACAAAAGTGGAGGTCTAAGTTTGGCAAAACCGATGAATCAATATACATGGAAGGACCTGACTGTGGGAAATGTCGTGGAAGAACCGGGAAGTGCCGTGGAATACCACACAGGCGATTGGAAATCCCAAAGACCAGAGTGGAATCAAAACAAATGCATTAGGTGTGGAATGTGCTGGAATTTCTGTCCCGATAACGCAATCGAGAAGAAGTCGGGCGAATTTGAAATAACAACAAAAAGTGGAAAAGTAGTAAAATATAACCACTACTTTATTGCAGATCTCGAATACTGCAAGGGATGTGGAATCTGCGCCCAAGAATGTATCACTGGATGTATTGAGATGGTCGAGGAGGTAGATTAGATGACGAAAAGGATAGGGATGGAAGTCTCCATCATGGTCTCAGAAGCCGTAAAGCTTGCCAATGTAGATGTCATTGCCGCATACCCAATAACACCACAAACCCATATCGTTGAACATTTGTCAGAACTTGTCGCCGATGGGGAACTTGACGCTGAATATGTTTGCGTAGAAAGCGAGCATTCCGCCATGAGCGCATGTGCAGGAAGCTCCGCCGCAGGCGCAAGGACGTACACCGCCACAGCCTCCCAGGGGCTGCAGCTTATGAGCGAAATCCTCTACATAGTTGCACCCATGAGGCTTCCCATCGTAATGACAGTAGCCAATAGAACAATAGCAGCGCCTTTAACAATCTGGAACGACCACAGCGACATCATGTCAAACAGGGAATGCGGGTGGATAATGATCTTCGTGGAAAACGGCCAGGAAGACTTTGACCAAACAATCTGCGCTTTTAAAATCGCAGAAGACAGAAGGGTACTGCTGCCAGTTATTGTAAACATGGATGGTTTTATCCTAAGCCACGTTGTTGAGCCCTTCGAGCCCGTTGATCAAGAAACAGTGGATAAATTTCTACCACCGTATGATCCTCTCTACACACTGCACCCCGACAAACCCGTTACGATGGGGGCGTTTTCCATGCCAGAAATGTTCACAGAAACAAAGATGGCTCACGACGTTGCACTCAGAGAATCTGAAAAAGTAATAAAAGAAATTTGGGAAGAGTGGGGAAAACTGACAGGTAGATATTATACAGCTATCGAGGAATACCGAACCGATGATGCAGATACGGTCTTTGTGACAATCGGGAGTTTTTCAGAACTTGGGATGGAAGCTGTAGATCTTCTGCGTGAAAAGGGACTTAAGGTTGGTCTGGTAAAGATCAGACTTTTCAGACCCTTTCCCATCGATGATATTATCTCTACCCTGACGAAGTTTAAAAATGTCCTCGTTATAGATAGATTCTTATCTCTGGGAGGTATCGGCGGCCCTCTATCAGCGGAAATTAAGGCCGCC
>JAUWME010000454.1 GCA_030613285.1 Candidatus Zymogenus sp.
ATTTCCCCCAAACGGCAAGACCGGGACAAGTCCCGTCCCCCCGAACAAGAGCGAGGGAAAATCCTGCGTTGAAAAGACGAAGGATGGTGGAGAGTAAAATTTCCTCTGAGGGGGAAGATTCTTTTAGCGCTATCTCCAGCAGAAAAGAGAGGCCTTTGATGTTCATCGATATGAGCGCATCATCGGTGAGAACGGTCTTTGTGTCGCCCCCCTCGAAGAACCTGTCTGTGATTTTTTTGGTGGTGGTGCTCTCACTCTCTCTCAACTCTAACTCAACAACCACCTTGCTGGAGTTACCACCGCCATCAAAGATTGCATTAAAGATGAGTTGGTCGCTTGAGAGATATTTTCCCGACTCGGCAAGCACCCCCGAAATGGATGGAAAATCTTTGAGACGCTCAAGATCGACAAAGCCGAAGATGTACGGATTGTCCCCTTTTGCATCCACCCTTTCCTTTGCTTCCAAAAAGCTTCTATTATTGGAAAGCCTCCCCACCTGCTTATTAACATATTGCTCCACGGCAGTATTGAAAAGTGCCCTATCTCCAGAGAGGATCAGAAAATCCCCGTCGAGGGCATATATAATTTTTCGGCTATTTATGTGATTCCTATCTTTTTCCCTATCACTATCGACTTTAATCTCTTTGACTTTTATCTCTTTTACTATTAGTCCCAAATAGTTTGATTCCGTAACATATTTTTCTCCAGCAAAGAAGATAGCCAACCGCTCCACAAAAAGTATCTCTGGATACACGCGGGAAACCACGAGGTAATCCAAATCCCCATTAACATTACCATTGACATTATCATTGACACTCTCATCTATGCCATCGACGTAAAACCCCACAGCAGACTCATCCCCCAAAAGATACATGATAAAGTCAAAGTTTACATCCCTCCCAATTTTTTCTTCCACCTCCTCAATCTTTTGGGACATTTCATAAACTCCGGGAATAGTAAGAAGTGGTCTGTATCCCTTGTCCCGATAATAGTTGGAATCTTTAAATACATTCCAGACATTGATAAAGCCTTCTGTTTTTACAAAGGCGACCTCCCCGCCGGGGAAAACCCGCTCAATCTCGGTAAGGCCAAAAACCGGCCTTTCGGGTCTCAACAGCCTGTACGATAGGAATATCGAGAAAAAAAGTCCAACCAAAATAAGTACTGAAATTAAGAGCTTCTTTACCATTCTGCTTAACACCTAAAACTATTTGGAACTATAAAAAACCACTCACCAACAAATAACTAATATTTCACTGGGCGATAGCGAACAGCCCAATTGTTACTTTTCAGAGGTCTCACTTCAATCGATTTGTGGACTTTGGGAGGCAATTTACTATTTTGATAATTTGTTAAGAACAAAGGGTCGCCCCCGAAGGTGTAGAGACCACCTCCGGGGAAACCCAACAAATTTGGCTTTCATTTTAACTGCGATTTAGCCACAGATTAGATATTCTCTCAACGGCCTTACTCTTTAGGATTCAGGATCAACGTATAGCGGGTGTCTTTTTCAACATCCTCCCGATCCAACATGAAGGGTCTGTACGTCACCGTCCGCCACAAATCCACCTGATCGTCGTAGTGGGGACTCATGAAATTTCCAGAAATCCCGACTGGAATGACCCTCAACGATTTCTTCATATCTTTTAAATCAAAAATGTATCTCATCGATGCGCCGTGATAACTCTCCCAGGGGTTTGCTAAACGATAGGTTTGGGGGTTCACCGTTGCAATGCTCCCGCCCATGGGATACGGCCCAACGTTAAAAAAGTACCCCATTAACTTCGACGATTTCCCGAAGGCGTGGTACATGGTAAGGGTGTGGAGACTCCCCCACTTCCAATCCTCAATATCGCTTCCCATTTCATCCTCAAGATAGACCACCGCCTCACCAAAGCTCTTTACTATAACGTCGTCAAGAACCTCAACCTCCTCCTCGGTGGTCGGGTCGTCAAACCAGACCGAGTCTCCTTTGGCAATCTCGTTTCTTAGAGCATTGAAGACAATATACGCATTGCCGATATATTGTTTGTAGAGGTCGTCCCCAAGCCGATTTTTAAATGTGTTTTCAACAATTCTGTTTATTGTAGCATGAAAGATGGTTGACGCACGGCTGGAACAAATCGCCACAAAATCCCAATTTTCGAGTTCCGTTAGTGCCGCCCTTTCGTTGTCGGAAAGGTCTGTCTCTTTTAATGCCTTAACCATCAGGGGCACCCAATCCCTTGCCAAAACTACAAGATAGTCAGCGTGCATCCTCTGAAAGTCGGCCACAGAGAGCTTCTCCTTTTCGGTGATCATCTCTGTGATTCTCTCAAATCTGTCGGGCATGGCGTAGTAGTTGGATATGGTATAGGGGTAGTCCTTCCCAACGTGTTTGTTGTTTGCGGATGCAATCCATCCCCGGGATGGATTTCTGAGGTGGGGCTGAATCTTTGTTGGGACATACCCCTGCCATTCATGGTTGCCGTCCCAGCCGGGGACGGGACTCATTCCATCAAAGCCCACACGAATGGGAATTCCAGCGGACGCCCAGTAGCCGATGTTCCCCTTGTCATCGGCGTACACGATGTTCTGGCCGGGGCACTTGAAATACTCCACGGCCGCTTCCAT
>JAUWME010000444.1 GCA_030613285.1 Candidatus Zymogenus sp.
AAAAGAACGATATCTCGCCTTGGGGAACTTTCCCCGTCAAGGATATTGACAATTATCTGGGCATTTTCTACAGTGTCTCCGCCCTTGAGGTCTTCCATGCTTGCATTAGCAAGACCAAACTTCTCTGGCTCGATGGTGAAGTTTTCAATCTCGCCGTCATTTAGATATGAAACGCTGGATGTTCCCGTGGTTGTCAGCTCGTCTGTGCCACCGCCGTTAACAACCATGGCTCGTTCTGACCCCAAGGCCTTGAGTACCTTCGCAAGCACCTCGACGAGGTTTGGATCGTAGACGCCCAGAAGCTGCGCCTTTGCCCCCGCCGGGTTTGTGAGAGGTCCCAGGATGTTGAAAATCGTCCTGATGCCCAGCTCCTTTCTTGGGCCGATGGCGTGTTTCATAGCACCGTGAAGCTTTGGGGCAAAGAGAAACCCAATCCCCACCTCTTCGATGCATCTTTCGACATCTTTAGGCTCAAGGTCAATGTTAACGCCCAGGGCTTCCAAAACATCGGCGCTTCCGCAGAGGCTCGAAACTGACCTGTTGCCGTGCTTTGCCACAATGGCCCCAGCGCCCGCCGCAACCAGTGCTGCTGCCGTGGAGATATTAAAAGTGTTTTGACCATCGCCCCCGGTTCCGCAGGTGTCGATTACCACCTTTCCGTTGGCTACCTTCGGGTCTATCTTTGTTGCCTTTTCGCGCATGATCGCCGCCGCACCAGCAATCTCATCGACCGTCTCACCCTTCATCCTCAACCCCGTTATAAAACCACCGATCTGGGCGGGTGTCGCCTCGCCACACATGATCTGGTTCATCGCCCCCTCCATTTCACTGCGGGTAAGGTCTTCACCCGACACTACCTTGTTTAATGCCGACTTGATCATACTTGTCTCCTATTAAGAAAGTCTTTTTTGTGATTTAATTTTGTCAACTAATTTACTATGTCAAGAAAGTTTGCCAATAGCTCCTTGCCGTAATCGGACAGGATAGATTCGGGATGGAACTGAATCCCATACACGGGATGCTCTTTATGTTTTACTCCCATAATCTCGTCCTTGTCGGTTCTTGCCGTCACCTCAAGACAGTCCGGCAGGGAAGCGGGATCGATAACAAGGGAGTGGTAGCGGATTGCCCGAAAGGGGTTGGGGATTTCGACGTAGAGCTCATCATCGTTGTGAAATATCATCGAGCTTTTGCCGTGCATAATCGTGTCTGCCCGAACGATGTCTCCGCCAAATGCGGCGCCGATGGCCTGATGGCCGAGGCACACGCCCAGGATTGGCTTTATGCCGGTAAAGTGTTTTATCAACTCCAGGGTCATCCCTGCAGAATCCGGGGTTCCCGGCCCCGGCGAGATGACGATGCAGTCGGGATTTATCTTTTGGGCTTCACCCATACTGATTTTATCGTTTCGATAAACCGACATCTCTTGTCCCATCTCTCCCAGGTATTGAACAAGATTGTAGGTAAAGGAATCGTAATTGTCTATTACAAGAATCATCGGTATCTCCCATTTATCTGAGTTTCATGTTTTGCCTGACCATCTCAACGGCCTTCAACATCCCCTTGGCCTTGTGCTGGGTTTCTTTAAATTCCGTCTTCGGGTCGGAATCGTAAACAATCCCTGCACCGGCCTGAAGATAAATCTTTCCATTTCGTATCAACATGGTTCTTATCGTTATGCACATATCCATATTTCCAGAAAAGCTGAAATATCCCACAGCGCCTCCGTAGGTGCCTCTCTTGACAGGTTCGATATCATCGATAATCTCCATCGCCCTGACCTTTGGCGCCCCAGTGAGTGTCCCGGCGGGAAAGGCGGCATGGAGGACATCGAAAGAATCACATCCTTCCTTCAACTTTCCTTCGACATCAGAAACGATATGCATCACGTGGGAATATTTTTCAATCCGCATTAGATTTGTAACTTCCACACTTCCAAACTCCGCCACCCGACCGAGGTCGTTTCTCCCCAGATCCACAAGCATGACGTGCTCCGCCAGCTCCTTTTTGTCTTCCAAAAGCTCTTCAGCAAGCCTCTCGTCTTCATCATTGGTTGCGCCCCTTGGGCGAGTCCCTGCTATGGGTCTGAGTTCCACTTTATCTCCGACTTTTCTCACCAAGACCTCAGGCGATGAACCAACGAGTGTTGTGTCCTCAAACTGGAGATAAAACATATAAGGGGACGGGTTGATTGTCCTCAATGCCCTGTAGAGGTCTAATGGCTCAGAGACGATTTCCATCTCGAAGCGTTGAGACAACACAACCTGAATAACATCGCCGTTAATAATATGCTCCCTGCAGCGGTCAACGGCGTCGATGAAATCTTTTTCCTTGAAGTTGGAATCTACAAAGAGGGGCACCCCGTCGTCGGTGCTAATTTGAGTCATCTCAAGGGGTTGTTCGAGTTTGTGGATCATACGATTTATTGTGGCCGTTGCCTCAACGTATAAGTCTTCAAGGTCTGATTTTCCATCCAAAAAGACATTGGCCACAAGCTTCATGGTGTTTCTTGCGTTGTCGAAGATAACAATATTGTCAGGTATTACAAAATAGGAATCGTAGATTCCAAGGTCATCCTTGTTTGAATCCGGGAGATTTTCCATAAACCTTACCATGTCGTAGCTGAGATACCCCACCGCACCGCCGTAAAATCTGGGAAGGCCAGCAACTTCCACCGGGTTG
>JAUWME010000292.1 GCA_030613285.1 Candidatus Zymogenus sp.
CTGGAAACAAAGCTTATTGCAGATAACACCGGGGCTTGGGTAGACGAGCTTGTGGCAAACATCAAGAGCGGAGATACTGCCACTTGGACAAAGTGCGATGTTCCCAAAGAGGGTCAAGGTCGTGGGCTTACAGCAGTTCCGAGGGGAGCACTGGGTCATTGGGTGAAGATTGAAGACAAGGTGATCTCAAACTACCAAGCGGTTGTTCCATCCACTTGGAACGTTTCGCCAAGAGACAAAGCAGGAAATCGAGGACCATATGAAGAGTCCCTTATCGGCACAAGAATGGCGAACGTAGATCAGCCGCTGGAGATATTGAGAACAATTCACTCGTTCGATCCTTGTATGGCCTGTGCTGTTCACATCATTGATACGAAGACCAAAGAAATTAAAAAATTTAAGGTAGCATAAAAAGGAGGTCGCTGTGGAAAAAATTGTGTCCACAAAAAAGTGGTCTGCAGCCATAAGGATAAATCATTGGGTAACTGTTCTCTCAATACTTATCCTGATTGGAACCGGCCTCTATATTGCCAGGCCCTTTACCGCCTCTGCTGGTGATACGATGGATAGGTATTTGATGGGCTATATGAGGTTTTTTCACATCCTTTTTGGGATGTTGCTCTCATTCGCCTTCATCTGGAGAGTGTATCTGGCGTTCTTCTCCCGGTTCAAAGCAGATTGGAAAGATTTCTTTGCTTTTCTGGATTTCAAAAACCTCGTAAAGCAAATAAAATTCTATCTGCTCATATCCGATGAAGCGCCAGAGGAGAAATATATCTATTTGCCGATGCAGTCCCTTGCATACCTGGGGATTATGTTTATGATACTGGCCATTATTGTAACTGGCTTTGTCCTAACGGGATCCGGTTTTGACAAGGGTTTGGTGGGTTTTATCTACATCTTTGTTAAACCCTTACATACCATGTTGGGGCTTGCAACGGTGAAATTTCTTCATCACATTCTGATGTGGTTTTTCATCCTCTATTTAATCGTGCACGTCTATATGGCATTATGGACCAATGCCGTAAAGAAGGATGGAACCTTATTTTCGATGATTAATGGAATGATGCTCGAGAAAAAGAAATAGGCTCCAACCAACAAATTGTGAGCGAGGAATTTGATTCATCAAAAGAAATTATGGGTGAATTACGGCATTGGGAGATAAACCGTTTGCTTTAATCGAACACAGCTTGTTGATTAAATGTGAAAATGGGGGATATTTTGTATCCCCCATTTTTGATAGGTTTTTTAAAATAAAATCATTTTTCTACTAATAATGACCAAAGACAACGAATATAACATTACAATTCTGGGATTGGGTAACATCCTCCTTGGCGATGAGGGTTTTGGCGTTCACTTTATCAGGTGGTTTGGTGAGCGTTACCGTTTTTCCGATGATGTACGAGTGCTCGATGGGGGTACTCTCGGTTTCGGCCTGTTAGATATCGTTACAAGCACAAAACATCTGATTGTAATAGATATAATAAGAGTAGATGATGATCCGGGTTCCCTTTATCGCTTCAGCCAAGAAGAGATGGAGATAAATATGCCTGAGCCAACATCTGCCCACGAGGTGGAATTTGCGGATGTATTGATTCAAGCGGAATTGATGGATCAGTACTCCGAGGTAGTATTTATTTGTATTGCGCCCAAAGAGTATGGTGGTGATATGGATTTGGAGATGGCGCCACTTATGAAGGAAAAATTCCCAGATACTGAAAAGCTTTTGCTAAATGAGTTATCCCGTCTCAACATAACTCCCTTGAGGGTATAGCCTGTGCATGAGCTTTATTTGATTCAGTCACTTTTAAATATTGTGGAGGAGCATTCTGTAACCCATGGATTTAAAAGAGTCAATATAATGAAACTCTCCTTTGGGCGTATGAACCACATTGAGCCAAAGGCCCTTGAATTTGCGTTCAAGGCTCAATCGGTGGGGACAAAGGCAGATGGGGCAAATCTTGAATTTACGATACTTCCAGTTATTATCTACTGCTTTCAATGTAACAAGGAATATGAGGTGGATAGGTTTGAATTTATCCCATGTCCGGTTTGTGGAACAAATGAAGTGGAAGTTGTAGGCGGGACGGAAGATCTGAAACTTTTAGAGCTGGATGTAGATTAGGAGAAAAAGTATGTGTATTGCATTTCCTGGAAAGATAATTTCCATTGACAAAGATAATTATGCAATTATCGATGTTGGCGGCGTTAAACGGGATGCCTGCCTTGATCTGATTGATGAGGAAGTAGAAGTGGGAGATTATATCGTCTGTCATGTGGGTTTTGCTATCCACAAGCTCGATGAGGAATTAGCAAAGGAGAAGCTCTCTTTTCTGCAGGAGCTGATAGACAATGAAATATATTGACGAATTCAGAGACCCCAATATCGCCAAGGGACTAATTTCATTCATAAAAAAACGCTCAAAAAAGCTAAAAAAAGAGATTACCATCATGGAGGTATGCGGAACGCATACCCATTCAATAAACAGGTTTGGGATTAAGGGTCTTTTGCCGGAGAATATAAGGCTTGTTTCAGGACCCGGATGTCCGGTCTGTGTAACATCCATCGAGGATATTGATACATCGCTCTTTTTAGCGGGGAAAAGTGAGACGATATTTACAATCTTTGGGGATATGTTGAGGGTTCCTGGGTCAAATGGGGTTTCCCTTGAGAAGATACGAAGCGCCGGTGCAGAAATCAAGATTATCTCCTCCGTACTAAATGCTATCACCCTTGCAGAAGAGCAGCCTGACAAGGAGATAGTTTTTATGGGGATCGGTTTTGAAACCACATCCCCAACGATTGCCGCATCGGTGACAATTGCAAAAAAAAAGGGACTAAAAAATTTTTCCGTTTTTTCAGCGCACAAGATTATCCCCCCCGCTGTCAAAATCCTGTTGGATGATGAAGATATCAACATAGACGGGTTTCTTTGTCCCGGTCATGTTAGCATCATCCTTGGTTCTCAAGCATATTCCATAATCCCGGAAAACAAAAAGGCCGCTGTGATTACTGGGTTTGAACCGGTGGACATCCTCGAAGGGGTTTTGATGATAGTCGACCAGATCATTGAAGGGAAGTGGGAAGTTCAAATCCAATACAAAAGGGCGGTTAAAGAGGAGGGGAACCCGACGGCCAGAGCGGCATTGGACAAGGTCTTTGATAAGGCCGGGTCGATTTGGCGTGGACTTGGAGAAATACCTGAGAGCGGACTTTTCTTTAACAGTGAATATAAATCTTTTGATGCCCTTGAAAGGTTCGATATCCCAGAGATTCAATCCCAAGAAAATGTTGGGTGTTCCTGCGGTGAAATTCTCAAAGGGCAGATGTCCCCCGATGAATGTGTACTTTTTAAAAGCGTATGTACTCCAAAAAACCCCGTAGGGCCGTGCATGGTATCCTCGGAGGGGGCCTGCAGCGCATTTTATAAATACAACTGATTTTATACGGATTTTTAGAAAACTGAGACAATAAACAATGTCTCTTTTTGATCAGTTGGGATTATTTCTTACCACCTCAAACTATATCAATGCTAATAATTGAGAAAACTTTTTTAATGCCGAAAATATTATTGTATCTAAATGATTAAACGGGTTCGAGTCAACGTAACGGGGGTTGTTCAGGGAGTCGGGTTTAGACCCTTCGTGTATAATCTCGCTTCCAGTCTGGGGTTGGGAGGTTTTGTTCTAAACGATTCCCAGGGAGTTACTGTGGAGCTGGAGGGAGACGATGCCGCAATCTCGATGTTCCTTGAAAGGTTCGAGAAGCAACCGCCACCCTTGGCAAAGATCGAAAGCGTTAAGACCGATATATTGATGCCGGCAGTGTCCAAACAAAATGAATTTGTCATTGTTGAGAGCAGAAATGTCGGCGAGAGGAGTGTCTTGATCTCCCCCGATATTGCAACGTGCAAAGAGTGCCTCGACGAAATGCACAATCCTAAAGATCGAAGATACCAGTATCCCTTTATCAATTGCACAAATTGCGGGCCAAGATACACCATAATCACCGACATCCCCTACGATCGCTCTCGAACGACCATGGCGGATTTTGAGATGTGCCCCGATTGCAAAGCAGAATATGAAGACCCGACAGACCGTCGTTTTCATGCAGAACCCACCTGCTGTTCTGCCTGCGGGCC
>JAUWME010000319.1 GCA_030613285.1 Candidatus Zymogenus sp.
CACCCGTATGGGTAGCCGACCAGATAGGGTATGGCGGCTACCATCGTGTTTACAAGGGTTGGTGAAATGTCGATTTTAAGCTCCGATGAGTTTTTGACAGCATCGATTGGCATGTCAAACGTAATCTTGACATCTCCCGAATCTTTGAGAATCTCACCCATTCGGTTTTCCCGAATTCTCAACCCCTTTGGAAGGACTGGGATTGTAAGCTCCATGCCGTCTGATACCTCGTTGGTCATAGCCTTTGCGGTGAGCTTTGCATCGCCCACATCTTCTGCCTTGATCTTCCAGTCGATTCGTTTTTCGGAATTCCTTGGGACGACAAATTCTTTGGGTTCGCCCCCAAAGAGTTTTAGCCCATCAACTTCGAAAGTAAACCTGACGGTTTTATCTTCAGAGAGATAGTTGTGGGCGATGGTAGAAACCAACATCTCATCCCCCTGCCGGAAAAAGCGCGGCGCTTCAATCCTGACAATCATGTCTTTTCTGCTGATGACCCTGTGCCGCTCTTCTCCCACCACTGTCGACAGTGTTACCCCCTTGGCTGTGGCCCGCCAGCGGGTCAGGTTGTCGGGAAATTTAAGCTTCACCGTGGCCTTGCCGTCAAGGCCCGTTTCTATGGCGGGCGACCAGTACATGGTATCCTTAAAGTCCTTTCGTATCTCCGGCTCCACCATCACTTCGTCCCCTTTAAAATCTGCCAGAGTTGTCTCCTTTTTTTCAAGGCCGGCAAGAAGCCCCCTCCTGTGGGAATAGCCGTAAAAGCGAAAATATAGAGACGACGACGTCTCGACTACGTGGGGTCTCAGCTTATAAAAATACTTTTGAATGTTAATAGCCTTATCCGGTGCGATGGCATAAATGGCCGCATCCACCATCCCCAAAGAAACCTCTGCTGCTACCGGTTTTCCCTTGTAGTCGGTGGTCTTGATGGTAAAAGTCCCCTCCTCCTGGGGCTCGTAGGTCTCTTTATCCGACGTAATCTCGATGTTCATAAACTTGTGGGTTGCCGGGATTATCATCTTTTTTGTCTCGGTGTATACCTCGTGGTTGAAGATCATGCTCGCCGTAAGAAAGATATTTGGTGTGTGCTCGTCTTTGATGGGAATATCAATCATCGCCGATCCGCCCTCTATCTTGACAACCTCCAATGAAATAATCGAGCGGGCCTCTGACGTGATAAGAACGTGGGAGTTGTCTGTGGGGGTAAGAATAAGAACGTGGGCGGTGTCCCCTTTCTCGTAGCTGCTTTTGTCTGGGATGATTGTAATCCCCCCTGACGTTTCATTGCCGCCGTACCCCTTGCCCCATGTATATGAATACGATTTGTAACCGCTGGCCGTTGCATTTCCGAAAGAATCAAAAGCATTGGCAGTAAAGTTGATTGTCCCGGTTCCCTTAACTTTGTATTTAAAAATCACCTCGCCATCCGGGTTTGTAACGCCGTTTAACATCTCGTGAGACGTTATCACTTTTGTGTCCCTGTTCTTTTCTGTGGCGATGAGATTTACGGTAACGTTAGCAACGCCCTTGTCCTTAAAATCGAGGACGTTTACCGTAACCTCTGCCTCGTCACCGGGAGAATATACCCAGCGGTTTGTCTTTACAATCATGGCAAATGACGCCCGTGCAACCTTGACCGATGCGCTCCCCTTAATCTCACGTCGGGAGAGATCGGTTACTTTGGCCTCGATTGTAAAGGTGTAATCTTTATCTTTCCCACCAGAATATCGGGAGGTGTCAATAGAGATGCGCAGCTTTCCGTCTTTATCAAGGCTTCCCGTCATGCTGTCAACCATCTCCCGCTTGGTGCCCCAGTAATAATCGGAGTCCATGTAATACCAAGCCCAGTCGTACCCCCACCACCAGGGACGTTTGTAGGTTGCCCTGTATACAATATACTCAACATCGCCCCCGTTTACGGGACTTCCAAAGTAATATTTTGCTTCGATGTCGGCGCTTATCGTTTCGCCTGAAATGTAAAAGGGTTTATCGGTTTTAACCTTTACTTCAAACTCCGGCTTTTTATATTCTTCAACCTTGAAGCTGCTGTAAAAGTGTTCGTCTTTATAGTCAACAATGATTTCATATTGGCCCAGGGGCGGCTCTGTCCCCAGGATGAATTCCCCGGAAAGGCTCCCAAAATTGTTGATCTTGAGATTCTTTCGATAAATCTCGTTTCCCTTGGAGTCTTTGATTGCAACGACATATTCTTTTTCCGCCTTCGGTACGATAAATCCATCTTCTTTTGCCTCTCTTATGATGGAGCGAAAATGAACTGTGTGGCCGGGACGATACACGGGTCTGTCGGTATATGTATAGACCTTGTCTTTACTCTCCGCCCAATAAAAATAAGTGTAGGGGTCGGCGATGGTAAAGGATTCTCCCTTTCTTGCAAAGACATAGACACCCTCGTTATCTCCCAAGTCTGCCGTAGTGTAAAAAACACCGTCTGAATCTGTCTTTCCCGCTGTCAACTTCTTTTTATCCGTTCCCCAGATCGATACATCTACGCCGGTTACCGGCTCTCCGGTAACCCTGTCTGCCACATAAACGAGGTTATCGGTGGGGGAGTTTTTGACCACAAATGCAAGGGTCGTTACAATCACTGCTGTGTAGGCAACGTTGTCCTGATACACCGCCTCTACGAGGTAGCAGCCGGGCTCATCTATGTCAATGACAATATCGTGATATTCCCATTTCCCCGGTTTGTTAATCTGGAGGTTTTCTGTCCACCGACCGATGAGCTTGTACTCCTTCAATACCTTGTAAAGTTCGTAGGTGTCGGGCTTTTTTGTTTTTGCAAGCGTTGAGTGGGGAAGACCCAATGCGGTTATCACCTCTTCACGCATCTTTGCTGTAAGGAGCGACCTGTAGTCCTGCCTGATAAGTCTCTTGGTCTTTCTCTTGACGCCGCCGATCATCTCCGATGTGCCGGAGACGTCCCGCTTGGTTTTAACCGTTGGTGAGTGGATATCTCTCAGTCCCAGAAAGTAGGCCTCCGGTTTGTCGATTTTGTAAACCCTCATGTCCAGCGCCGGGATGTCCTGAGACGAGACCGAGACCGTTATGGGAAATTCCGTGTCACCCGGCGCAAAGATCTCATCGGTGGAGATCTCAAAGCTTGCGGCTTTGGCCGTTATTGGAACCGACATGGTCAAGGCAAAAATCGCTATGCCGACCACCGTTAGGATTGGAAAAAATTTGTTGAAAGATAACCTGTTCATTTTATTAACTCCTAAAAAGTCTATTTAGTATGAAAAGACAACAAGTCATTTTTTAAGTGGATTAAAAGCTGCTGACCAAGACTGACTCGTTCCATATTTAGTATTTTTCAACTTCTGCTGACAAAAATAATCAATCCAGTATCTTTAGCCTGAAATATCCCAGGAAGTTCTCGTTTTCCACCGTGGGACGCCATCGTCTTTCGGGGTGCTGCATCAACGTTGAAAGCCTCACTTTTCTTACCTCGCCGTTGTCGGTCTCCCTGGGCCCGGTGTGATAAACCACCCAGTCCCCATCAACTAATTCTTTATCACCATTGCCACCATTGCCACCAGCACCACCATCAACCTCTTCACTGACAGCCCCCTCAGTTCCCCACTCGCCCAAAAAAATCATCACATGGTAGGGCATCTTCGGGTTGGCGGGGTTGAAGTAAAAGATAAGATCGCCCGGAAGTGCCCCCTCCCCTCCCCTATCCAGAGAAACCACGTTATAGAGGAGCAGGTGTCCCGCCGTTGCCGAAGGTGAAAACTTCAACTCACCGGCTTTAGTGTCATCAATTTTGAAGGCTCCATCTTTTGTCCTGAAGATATTTTCTTTTAGCAGAGGGACATCTGGATAATTGTATTTTTTTATGTCCGGGTTC
>JAUWME010000038.1 GCA_030613285.1 Candidatus Zymogenus sp.
TCCTGATCTTCTTTGTGGCTCCTTTAATGTATGTATCAAAGAGGCTCACGATCATTTCGGACTTGCCAACTTCATCCACGTAATTAATCTCGGCATTAATATCTTGTGCTTGCAATGCTCCGACCACGTCTGGGCCAGCACCTCTAACTCCATGTCGGTAATCTTATCTCCAAGCCCCACCTCTTTTCTCTCTTCAACCACTCCTGCATCTTCGACGTAGGATTGTATTGCCTTCATTTCCTCAAGAGACAACGCAAGCACCCCCTCCCTACTTATCTTAATGAGCTCATCGTCGGTAATGTCAAGGTCAATCTTTTTGACCTCTGTGATGTGGGCACCAGAAACGAGGGGAACGTAAGGGGCAATGCCACCCCCGGCTTTGAAACTATCGGCATCTAAAACGGCAAACCTCTGGATGAGTTCGTTTCCCAGGAGATTTTTGGCAATGGTTTTCGCATCATCCCTGTCGATATCTCCAGAAATCAGGTACTGAACAGAGGAGTGAACTTTTTCTGTCTTTTCCAGACGCCCCGGAAAGATAAGCTCGATACCCTCGGTTGCCGTTCTGCCCGCGTTGTCTGTAACCCCCGGAAGCGAGGATACCTCAACGGCAAAATCAAAATTTCCCCAGGTTGCGCCGAGGGGGGCATCTATGGAATAAATCTCCACGATGGGGTCGACGAAGAGATTTTCGGCGATCTTGGTCAATTCAATGTCTGTAAATTCGGTGCTAATGGTGTAGACGTTTAGCGTTTTTACCGAGTCGATGGGAATGTTGAGGTCTTTTTCAATCCTCTTTTTCATTTTGTCGCCCAGGGCGTCTTTGAACTCCCGCCTCAGCCCGACCTCAATCCTATGTGGATTATGTTCCATATTCATTTTCTTTTAGCAAATTATCCTAATCAAATTATCTTAAAAGCCGGACTTTCTTTTCTCTTTTGCAACAACCTTGATGGCCTTATCCTTCCCCGGCAGGTCTTCCGGCAGGAGGCTCAGAAACTTCAGCAAGCTCTCCAGACCACCAAAGGCCCTGATTCCCGACAGGGCGGTGATATCAATTCCCGTCAGTTCAGAAACTTTTCTTGCTGTTGGATATTTCCTCCCAAGATTTGCGGGGTCTGTTACCGTCAAATCGCCGTACTCCGCCGTAAAGGCGGTGGAAACCTCTTTGGCCATAACGTTGGAAAACAGAAGGGGGTCATCTCCCTTTATTTTCTTAAAGTAGGAATTGTAGTATGACCGCTCAAAATGTTTCAGCTGTCTCCGCGCCAAGGTTTTAACAGCGACGTCTTTGCCCGTCAGGTCACTGGGAAGCCCCGCTACAACTGCGTACAGGGTGATGTCGCTGCCAATGTGTTCAATAACGGCCAGAGGGACGAAATTGAGGCCGGTAACCTCCGAGATGAGGGTCGGAATCCGAAACATTCTTCGGTTATCTTCATTGTCGGCTATCTCCCCGTAGGCGTAGGTCTCTGCCTTACCCCCACCCTTGATAAGGTCATCCGCCTTTTCTGCTATGATACTGTTTCCTATCTCCAAAGGACTTGAGGCAAAGGCGTTGATAGTAAAAGTCAGTGTTACGAAAGCGACCGTAATTAAAAGAACAATCCTTCTTTCCATCTTTACTTGCATGACAAGCCCATCCTTTGATAAAATACAAAATAGGTCAAAAAAGAAATAGGTTTTTTGGTCTCTACTCCAATCTCAATATATTAAATATTTTCAAGGTAGTCAACAAAAAGCCGCATAAAAAATCTTTGTTATTGGGATAAAACTGTTTAAGGTTTTTTATCATAGAAAATTGACAAAAAATTCGATATGCTACTTACTGAAGGTGTCCATTTGGTGGTTTTAGCTATTTGGGATCGACACGCCTGGGGCCGTTGGGCCGCCACGCCGGGGAGATGACTCCCGCCTCGCTGGGCCACTCTGTCACAGTGGCGTAGGTCACCGCATCTTCGCCAAAGATGTCCTTGACGTTGTCCATGGCATCAGTCAGGAGAAAATCCCGCCGTTCGTTTTTAAACAGGGGGAACTGTTTCCCATTGTATATTAGGTTTGCGATACTCACACCCAGGAGCCGCACCGGTTTGTCAACCTCCAACGTGTCCAGGATTTTTGATGCCACCGAATATATGTCATTGTCGAGGTTTACGGGGTTTTCCACGGTGTGCCGTTTCCCGATGCCCGTAAAGTCGGAAAATCTGACGTAGAGGGAAACAGTGTGTCCCAAACAGCCGTGTCTTCTTGCTCTTCTACCCACCTTTCCTGAAAGGAGGAGGAGATAGCGGTTTATGTCCTCCCTGTCGTCCACGTCTGTGGGGAACGTCATCGAGTGCCCGATGCTTTTTGCGGGGTTTTCATCGCCCATGGGCACAACGGGGCTTTCGTCTATGCCAAGGCCCATGTAGTGGAGACGCTCGCCGATTATCCCGAACTTTTTTTTGAGGATTGACGCCGGGTATCTTCCCAGCTCACCCAGGGTTTCAATCCCCAGGGTGCGGAGTTTTTTCCCCGTCTTTTTGCCGATGCCGCAGATCTCCTCAATGGGAAGTTCTTCCAAAAGCCCAGGGATGTCTTTATCGTTTACGATTACGAGACCGTCCGGTTTTTCCATGTCGCTGGCAAGCTTTGCGATGAGCTTGTTTGGGGCGATGCCGATGGAGCACGTGAGGTTAAGCTCCTCCTTAATCCTCTTTTTTATGCTGTTGCCAATGGCTTCCTTACCCCCGAAGAGCCTTAAAGACCCGGTGATGTCAACAAAGGCCTCATCGATGGAAAAGACCTCCACCACTGGGCTGAAGTTTTTCAGGACGTTTATGATTTTTACTGATGTGTCGATATACTTTCGGTTGTTTCCGGGGACAAAAATCAGGTCGGGACAGGCGCGCGTCCCCTCGCCCATGGTCATGCCGGTTTTGACGCCGTGCTTTCTTGCCTCGTAGGATGATGTAACGATGACGGTTCGTTTTTTGTTTCCGACAACCGCGATGGGTTTTCCCCGAAGGGCCGGGTTTGTGGTCTGCTCCACCTGGGCGAAGAATGCGTCCATGTCGAGATGGAGGACGCTCCTGCTGCCGGTGATTTTTTGCTTTTTCAGCTTCGGCGTTATAAAGGCGCTCCTTACGAGGTCTCTGGGCATGGAGTTCTCTTAGATTTCAATATAGTGTTTTTAAATTATTATCTCTTCCATTCATCTTCAAAAATATCCAATCTTTGAGGGACGATAACTTCCTTGGGGTCACGCTCTTTTTTTCGTCTCGATTCTTCAATGTGTATGGATAGTGAAAGGTATATTTAGAGAGGCCCTGACGAGTTTAAGAAGTCTAAGGGTTTTTTCCTCAAATTCACTACGTCCAATTGAGAAAGCCAAAGTGTCTGCAAGTCCGTTTGATGTTTTCTTGTCATCTGGTGAAGGTGTCCAATATTCATGCAATTTTAAATATCTGTGTTCGAGATGGTTACGGATTTCGTTTATTTTTTGAGCATCTGGTTCCGTAGAGTCTTTAAAACCGACTTCATATAAATCTTTACTGAGCCAGAAAAGCCCTCGTAACGGCAAATTTTTTGATTGTGTAAAGGTTTTATCTAGAAATTTTTTACCTGATTTTCCGTCGTGTTGATACCAAAAAGATTTAAAGGAAACTTTATGTTCTGGGATTCCAAGCATCAAATAGTGGTTTAAGAAGAAGGCAATCTTGTCGAGTAGCGAATATGCTATTCTGAAAGCTGTTTTGACTTTTTCTATAGCCAAAGAATAGGATGGATAATCTAAAGTGTTATGTAATAGAACATACTTATCAGAAAAATGTGTTTCATCGGAATTGGCCCCTCCATAGAATAGATATCTTGCCGAAACAAATTCCTGTTTTATTTGATTGAAAAAGCCATGATAATATGGGCCTTCTTCGAGAGCTACAACAATCGAGGGATTAGTTAGTATATCTTCTGAAGCTATTGGAAATGGCCCAAGATCATTTAAGGGGTTTAAAAACAATCTATTTTTCAAACACCATTTTCTATAACTAATTTCTTCTTCCGAGTCCCCAATCGGAAAGGGGGCCATATCGATGTCTTTTTCAATATACTCTTTGGATAATACAGACTCAATCCATTCTATGTTTTCTCTAAAAGCTTCTCCAGCATTTCCTTGGAGTGGCAACTCAATAGCGCGTTTCAAGTTTGAATATGCGTTTTTTAAAAGTAGGGCGGCATCATTTGGTATATTATGGCGCTCTGCATAGTTTCTGAGACTAATACCTTTATTTCCTATAGCCATTCCGAACTCAGGATCTATTTCTATTGCTCTATCATAATATTCTATAGCCTCTACAAAGCGCCCAACGTGGTCAAAAGAATTCCCTAAATTTGTTAAAATTTGACACTGTCTTAATTTTATTTGTTTATTGAAACCATCACTGTTTAACGCTTTGCGTAGATGTAAAACCTCTTTTTCTATTTCTTCCTGTTCCCACTCCCAAGATAGCTCAGTACCTTTTCTTTTTAATTCTTTCAAAGATGACCAGCAATTAGCTACATAGTAATTTAGGGTGCTAAGTTGGTCGTCAGTTAAATTTTGTCGATTCTCTAATTCCTCTGAAAATTCAATCGCGCGTTTCAAACCGTCAATCTCTTTAAGATCGAATGAGATGTCTGCAAGATTTCCAATACGTTCAAGAGCATCTTCCGTCTCAATCCTGTTCAAGTTTTCAAGGGACATAAGCTCTTCGTATATTTCTGATGTAATTTTCATAATTTAAAAATTCCTCACGCCCCCTCCGGTTCCACCGAGGCCAGGTACCAGCTCATGTCGCGCTCCATGTAGCAGAGCTCGTAGAGGTTGGCGCCGTCGGTTACGGCAAAGTGGTGGCGGGTCTCCTTTCCATCTTTGTCTTTCCATGTGTAGGTGATCTCGGTTATCTTGTATTTTTTACCCCGCCAGACGAACCACCGGGGCAGTACCTTTCCCCCGCCGAAGACGGCGGCCACCTTTATCTGCTCTTCAATTGCGACAACCATAGTGATATTAATGAGTAATGAGCACCGACTGGGGTATTAAACCTCGTCCTTGCCCCTCCCCCTCTATTTTGCTGTTTTGAAATTTCATTATTCCGGGACAACCAGATCGCCCTCCATGTCCCTGACAACGCCGACGACCTTTCCCACGATGGAGAAATCGTCCTCCCCTTCGATGACGATGGGCGCCATGCTTTTGTTTTCGGGAAAGAGCATAGCGCCCATCCCCTCTGGCCCCCGCCCGGAGCCCATCTTGTACCGTTTTACCGTGGCCTCGCCGTTGAGGAGGGCCACAACAATGTCTCCGTTCTCGGCGTATTGCTGCGGTCTTACCAGTACCATGTCATCTGGTGCGATGTGCACATCGATCATGCTTTCTCCTTTGACTCTGAGCATAAAGAGGTCGTCTTTTCTATTATCCGGGGAGAAATACCCCTCGATGTTTTCGATGGCGGTGATGGGTTCGCCCGCCGCCACCCGCCCGATGACGGGGATACCGCGGAGCCACTGGGGTGGAGTTATCTTCCCTTCGATCTCGGTGTCTTCGGAGAGACTGTTTTTGTCTCTGGACTTGAAGGCGACGATTTTAAGCGCTCTTGAGCTCTGGTGGGCTCTTTCGATGTAGCCCTTTCGTTCCAGAATGTCCATGTACTCCTTTGCCCCTTTGGGCCCCGATATTCCCATGGCCTTTGCCAGCTCCCTTATTGTGGGGGGGTAGCCTTTTTTGTCGATGAAGTTTCGGATGATGTCAAGGGCTTCACTCTGCCGCTCGGTCAGCCTGTCGGCTGTGGTGGTTTTGCTGTTGTTGCTTGTCATTGAGATATTCTCCTTCAATTTTAGGATTTCAATATTGTAGTATTATGAAGTAACTTCTAATCAGTTTAGTTGGTTTAATCTGGAGGGAAAAACACCCCAACTTTCTAACCCCAACAGGCGTAGGGTAACATTGTATGGGGAAGGATGTCAAGAAAAAAGTGATTGGCTGATAATTTAGGTTTACAAAACAGACCTTACATAGTATATTGTGTTAATAGACTACAAAAACGATAATGATTTAATCGGAGTCTTATCCGAAGTGGAGGTGATGGACGATGTCTTGTGTAACTGAAAAGATAGTGATTTCTGGAATGCACTGCAAAAGCTGTGAGCTTTTGATTGAAGAGCGGGCACTTGGGATTGACGGGGTTTTTGGCTTGGATGTCGATTACACATCCGAGGTGATGGAAATTACCTTTGATACGGAAAAGACGACTATCGAGGAGATATTTAAAGAGATTGAGGGGAAGGAGTACGTCTGTTCATTGCTTGGTGAAGGTGATGAGAGAGAAGGGGGAGGTATAAAGAGGTATATGAAGCTCTCCGGGATTCTCCTTGGGATTGCCGGGCTGACAATAGTGGGGTATTTTCTGTTCGCTCTTTCGGGGAGAATTGTCCCGCCCGATATAAGTAGGAACATGGGTTACGGCCTGCTGTTTGTGGTGGGACTTTTGACGGGGTTTCATTGTGTGGGGATGTGTGGTGGTTTTGTTGTGAGCTATACTGCAAAGGGTGTTAGTGAGGGATTGTCGACTCATGTGTCTCATCTTAAGTACGGCCTGGGAAAGACGATCTCCTATACGGTAATAGGGGCGGGTTTTGGGCTTTTAGGCTCCATTATTGCGTTTACCCCGATGCTTCGGGGCGTGGCCGGGATATTTGCTGGACTTTTTCTCGTTTTCTTCGGCCTTAATATGTTGGGGATGTTGCCATGGTTGAAAAGGTTCAGGATTAGCGCTCCTTACTTTTTACAGAGATTTGTTAGAGATAAGGAAAAAAGGGGGGGGAGTTCCCTTACTATTGGCCTTTTAAATGGCTTGATGATTGCGTGCGGCCCGCTTCAGGCTATATATATTATGGCTGCGGGTACCGGCAGTGTCAGGGAAGGGGCGGTGTTGTTGTTCGTTTTCGCTTTGGGGACGCTTCCGGTCATGCTTGGGTTTGGGTTTATTACGAGTTTCATATCAAATCGGGCGACAGTAAACATCCTCAAGGTTTCGGGGGCAATCGTTATTATTCTTGGTTTTGTGATGATCAACCGGGGCCTGGCCCTGACCGGAACCGGTTTTGACGTGGCATCTTTAACGACCACAGCTTCCGTCATGGAAGATGATACGACCTTTGATTTTGTTCCCGTTGTGGATGGGTATCAGATAATTAATATGGACATAACGAGGTATGGTTGGGAGCCGGACAGTTTTACGTTGAAGAAGGGACTCCCTGTAAAATGGATTATCAATGGTGTGGAGATAACCCGTTGTAACAACGCCATTCAGGTTCCGACATTGGGGCTTTCGTTTGATATAGTTCCGGGGGAACAGGTTATCGAATTTACACCGGAAGAATCTGGGGTAATTTCTTGGAGCTGCTGGATGGGGATGATACCCGGCACTTTTGTTATTAAGGAAGAGATGTAGATTCAACTTCGAGTTTTTAATAGTTTAAACTGAAAAATTGAGGCAAAAAAATGAAGAGAAATTTATTGATTTTATGGATAGTGTTTTTTCCGATTCTCCTTTTTGGGTGCGGGGACGACTCTGCTGTGTTGGGAGAAGAAGATGATAACATCTTTGAGATCCCCGTGTCGGGGTTATCGGACGATGTAGGTTTTTACAAATTACAAGACGGTGATGTTACTATAAACTTCCTTGCCGTTTTGGGTTCTGACAATCTGCCCAAAACTGCCATTGATGCCTGTGATATCTGCGGTGGGTACGAGGGCTACAAACAGGTAGGGACCGACATTATTTGTAACAAATGTGGAAGGTACTTCGATATAGATGGCCTTGGGACTAAAAACACGGGATATGGTTGTTGGCCGAGTTACCTCCCCCATGAGATTAAGGACGGTAAAGTTACAATTAGGCATTCTGATTTGAAGGAGCATCGCGCGAAGTTTATGTAAATTATTATGCTTTTTTGGTAACTCCTCGGTTTATCGAAGGGTAAATACGGGGCAGCCCCAGCAGATGAAGGGTGATATTGCGTGAGGGGTCAAAAAAAAGTGATTGGCTGACAATTTAGGTGTGCAAAACGACCCGACCCCCCAAAAATGGTCAACCCCCAGATTTATTGGGGGGGAAAATACGGGGGGTTACTTGAGGTGTATTAAAATGAATATCGGGACCCTAACCTCGCGCCGTTTGTCGAGGTTTTCATCATAGCTTTTTTTTCCAAGCCTGTCTATCCCCGATGCGCTTCCGCCGCCGTCCAAGGCGCCAACAACGTAGCATTCATGGATAGATTTCATATATTCATCGCCCAGCACAAAATTTGTATTTTTAAATATCACATCCACGATACCCCGCTCATTTATCCCAATGAAGTTTCGAGGCACCTTGCTGGCGTGCCACCGCCACCATCGATAGAGGATATCGTCGCCGAAGCTCAGTAAATTGAGCTGCACAGCATCAACAAAATCGGTTGTTTCATATTTTAGAAAGGTAGTTAAAGGGGTAAGCTTAAGCTCCCCGTTTTTGTCAGTAAAGAGGATTCCGTCCCCTTTGCCGGGGACGTAGGGGCTTTTCACGATTCGGTTGGAGATGAAAAGTCCGCTGGGTGAACCGTCGGCCTCAAAAAAGCTCCCGTTGAGACAGATGTCGGCACCGGTCTCCTCAAGGATTTCACCGGTTCGGGCGAATCTTTTTCCTAATATCTCCTCTGCCGAAACAATCTTTGCCCGGTAGGTTCCGTGTTCCACTTCCGTGATGTAGAGGCGGTCTCCGTTTTCGAGGTTGACGTTTGAGGTGATATCCCACTCGGTGGGGACGTGGGCGCATTGGGGCAGGATTAACATCAGGCCGATGAGAACTTTGATAAAGGTACTGTTTTTGAAGCTACCCTTCTTGATTTGTTTCATCTCAAGTATCTTGAAAAAAGTAAGTTTGAAAACAATCGATTATGACGATTATAGATGATTTTGTGATTAGGTTCCACCTTTTTTATTATGCAGTTGCGTTAATTGTTGAATTTGTCAGTTATAATAATTTGGGTGGAATTTGTGAGTAAGCACTTACTTTTTTTGTAAAAATGGTGTATAAACAGTGAGTATTCCAAAATCTCCACTTTGATTTTGTGGTCTAAAAAGAGATGGGATAAATGACAGAGATATTATTGACGAGAAGCATTGATGATATTGACAGGAGGGAGATGGTGTCAGAAGATTTTATCCTTGTAGAAAGAGATGGGTTTGTAGCAACGATAGTTCTCAACCGTCTTGAAAAGATGAACTCCTTAAACCCCAATATGCTGCTAACCATCGCTGAAAAGCTGGAAAGTCTTTCAAGTAACGATGATGGCCGGACGGTGGTGTTTAGGGGGGCGGGCAACAAATCCTTCTCTTCCGGTTACGACATTGCGGAACTCCCCACGGGGCTGTCAGAGGAGGCTATGGAGAACTTAAAGGGGAATAACCCCCTGGAGATTGGTCTTAATGCCGTGGAGAGTTTCCCCTATCCGACCATTGCAATGATAGACGGCTTTGCCTTTGGGGTCGGTTGCGAGCTGGCCATAACCTGCGACATCAGAATAGCATCAGAGACTTCGAGGATGGGTATTCCTCCATCGAGGTTGGGCCTTGTTTATCACCCCCACGGGATGCAGAGGTTCATCAACGTTGTGGGTCTTGCAAACGCCAAGGAGCTTTTCTTGACCGGCAGGTTTTATGACATCGGGCGGGCAAAGGAGATGGGGATGGTAAATTACGTGGTGAAAAAGGAGGAGCTCCATGCCTTTACGTATGAGATGGCCCGTGAGATTGCCGGGAATGCCCCGTTGGCCCTTAAGGGGCACAAGCATATCTTCAAGAGCCTTCTTGCTCACCAAGGAATTTTGGAGGGTGATTATCCGGAAATTGAGAAGATGATAACCGGCTCTCTAAACAGCGAGGACATAAAGGAGGGGGCTGCGGCGTTTTTCCAGAAGAGAAAAGCCGAGTTCAAGGGGAGATAATCGCCACCATCTCGCAATCTTCCCACAATTTTCTCAACATTTTTATTTGAACTGTGGGACAGTTTTCATCAACTACCTCATCAACCTGACCCTGTCGCCTACCACCACCCCATTTTTCTCAAACCACCCTTGGTTGACCTCCAGTGCCCAGACAGCAGGGGCTGGAGATGTGTAGATCTTCTCGGTGTTTAACGGCTCCATCTTAAGTATTGCGATGATATAGCCATTCGTATCAATGTACGCAATAGAGAGGGGGATATACGTGTTTTTCATCCAGAAGTTCATGACTGCAGGCCTCTTGTATATGAATAGCATTCCCATATTTTCAGGCAGGCTTTTGCGGTACATCAGGCCCAATGAGCGTTCCTTCGGTTTTTCTGCAAGTTCCACGGTCAGGCGGATGCCGTTGACTTCCATCAGTGCTGTCTCGCCCGCAGACACAGCTTTCGGAAATATTAAGCTATTTAGAAGTATGATATTTAGAAGGAACACAAAAGCAATGGCAATTGTGGTGGCAAATGTGCCAATGCCGGAAATGGCAACCCATTTTTTAAACTTCATAGAGGATCTATCTCCCAAAATCTATTTGATCCGAATCACGCTCATAACGCCGTAGTGATCCGACGGGTGCTGCCCCCCCTCCTCCCTGTCGAAGACAACACTGCTCTCAACGACATTGTCTTTTCCGATGCGTTCAGAGACGAAGATGAA
>JAUWME010000081.1 GCA_030613285.1 Candidatus Zymogenus sp.
CTGGAAGAAACGTTGCACCTGTTGAGATGGCCCTAAAACTCAAGAAAATGGGGCTTTCCATCATCGCCCTCACAAGCCTCAAACACTCGGAGAGCGTAAATTCCGGACACCCCTCAGAAAAAAAGCTCTATGAAATCGCAGACGTGGTGCTGGATAACCTCGGCCCCAAAGGTGATGCATCTTTTACGGTTACGGGAGTAGCTGCCCCAATGGGGGCGACTTCTGGCATTATCGGTTCAATTCTCCTCCATGCTGTAATCATCGAGGCGGTATCAATCCTTGCTGCAAAAGATAAGGCGCCTGCAGTTTTTCAGAGTATCAACGTAGAATCTGTACAAATGGAAGAGCTGACTAAAGCATTTATGAAATATAAAGGAAGAATCAAACATTTCTAATCTGATTCGCGTGAACAACGATTTGATAACTGTCTCAATCCTTCCCGTTCCAAAAACTCCTGATGGCCTGGGCGTCAGGTTTGTTTTGGGGGGCTGGATAGCCGACTTTCAAGACAGTGACGGCTATTCATTTGTTTCTGAAGAGTTTCCAAAGGACAGGGTCGTTGGCTTTGGGTATCCCGATGAGTTTATCAACCCAATGATGCTATCAAACAGTCCTGGGGATGAAACAGAAGCAATAAAAATCGGCGTTGGAAGAATCAACCTTTTTAGGCCCGGCAACTACAGGTTCACCGAAGAGCCGGGCGTTATTGAGATATTCCCATGGGTGGTTGAGAAAAGTCGAGACTCTATCCAATTTACACAAGAGGTGCTTGAAGATGGTCTCGGATATAGGCTCACAAAAGAGATAAAGCTCCACACTGACATTGATGTTGACACGGACATGGAAGGGAAAAGCGGGTTTACAATCTCCTACAATCTCAATAACCTCTCCCAAGAGCGACCCATCCAGACCCTCTGGTATTACCACCCGTTTGTTGCGCCGGGGGGGATGGGGGGCGACTGTTTTATTGATCTCCCCAACACGTTAAAGCCTGCCTTCGATTTTATTAAGCCCTTGACTAAAGATAGTGGAGGGAGGCTTCATCTCCCCGACGATTATTCCGAGATAAAGACACAGCTTCTGGAATTCACCCCCGCCGACATGGGCCACCTCAACAGGTTCGTGGTGGGAAATGTAAATCACAGAAAAGCGCTCATTATCGAAGGGGATTTTCCCCTTACCTTTTTACGGGTCTGGTATGAGCCAAGGACGTTTTCCCCAGAGCCTTTCTTTCATATCAACCTTTCTGCCGGCGATGAAATATCTTGGTCGGTAAAAAATACCATTGCAATAAATCCAAATATAACATAGAATAGCAAACAAAATATGAGATATAAATAGTAACCAATATTGGGAGGTTTCAATCATGGCAGAGAAATTTACGAAAAGGCTCACAACTAAGGAGATATTTTTCTACAACTGGGGCTCCATAAGTCTCAATTTCGTCGAGGGAGTCCTCTTTACGTGGATTATGTTCTTTTATGCCCCAACCAATCCCGGGCCGGACGATATTGTCTATATCCCCATTGTACTAACGGGGGTTATTCTGGCATTTGGTCGGATTTTCGATGCCATAACTGACCCTCTGATAGGAAATTTCTCCGATAACTTAAAGAGCAAGTGGGGGCGAAGAAAACCCTTTATCATCTTCGGGACACCTCTGATGATAATCGCCTTTATATTTCTATGGACACCGCCTGTGGCTGGAGAATCGATGATCAATGTTATCTATCTTGTATCAGTTTTCCTGATATATTTTCTCTTCTATACCGCCATAGGTATTCCTTACGATGCGCTCATTGCAGAAATAGCCCTCACCTCGGAAGACCGGGTCAAGCTTACCTCTTGGAAGCTCATCTATGGGATTATCGGTTTTATGCTGGTTGCTCTGGCGGCTCCTCTGTACCAAAATTTGGGACCTTTTAAGATGGCGTTGATTGTAGGCGCCGTGGGATTTGTCACCATGTATATGTGCCTCCCCGGAATTAAGGAGCTTCCCGTGGAGTTCTCAAAGTCTGATGTGAGGATAGGTTTGTTTGATTCCCTCAAGGCAACTTTCGGCAACAAACAGTTTCTCTTCTTCGGTATCGCCATCATCCTCCTCTATATGTGTTACATGGTGCTCCTTCCTGTAATGCCATATTTCGTAACGGTAATCCTTGGAGAAGAAAAAAGCTTTACCATGTATCTCCAACTGGAGTTCATCTTCTTTATGGTTTTATCGATACCCCTCTGGATGGCCCTCAACAAAAAATATGGAAAAAGAAGACTCTTTCGTGTAGTATCGTTGTTGCTGACCGTTGCTTTCCCGTTATTGTTCTTTATAGGAAAAATACCAGGAATACCTATAACCACCCAGGCTTTCTTGCTCTTTCCGCTGGTCAGTATCCCCTTGGGGGGCTTTATGATCCTCTCCTATGCCATGATGGGCGATATGGTTGACTACGACCAGATGCTTACGGGAAAAAGACGAGAGTCGATGTATTACGGTGTCTTCGGCTTCTCCCGAAAGTTGGGTTTTGCATTTGCGGTCTTGTCATTTCCCATCCTCTTTAAAATCTTCGGGGCAGTGCCCGAAAACGATTTGGGAATTCGTCTGGTTTGGGTAATGCTGGGCGTTGTCTCCCTTGCTGGCTTTTTTGTTCTCTCCGGCTACAAGTTAGGCGACTCTCCCGAAGAGACGAGAAAAATCATGGGGCTTGACAAGAAGTAGCTTTTTAGATGCTATTGCTCTAAAACCAAAAGGACAAATTCATTGAAAAATGGAGAAGTAATCATCTCGGTTGACGGCGGTGGAACAAAAACCACGGCCATCGCTGTAACTAAAAAGGGCGAGGTTATAGGAAGCGGGAGCTCCGGCCCCGGAAACCACGTCCTCTCACCCATTGAGGTAGTAAAAAACTCCTTGAAGGAGGCCATCTCCCAAGCGATGAAATCAGCTGCCATTGATGAAAGTGATCTCCTCATCATTTCGGGAGACACCGCCGGCATTGGCCACCAGCGAGAAGGCGCCCAATATGTGGAGGCGATAATCGCAGAAAATTTTACGGAGGTGAAAATATATCTGGTGGGGGACATGGTGGCAGGATTTTATGGCGCAATGCCCAATGATTGCAAATACGGTGTTGTTGTAACCGCCGGAACCGGTTCTACAATCTTTGGGATAAACAAGGACGGCAAGGGACTTCAGGTCGGCGGTTGGGGGCACATCATCGGGGACGAAGGAAGCGCCTACGATATTGCAGTTATGGGGATGAAGGCCGCCGCAAAGGCCTTCGACGGAAGAGGCGCTCCCACAAGCCTTGCAACGGCGCTTCCAAAGCACTTCGGTGTTGACGATATGTTTCTGGTGCAGATACCCATCTACTTGGGGGAGATATTAACAAGAGAAGAGATTGATGATGGCACAGCAAGTGGCGATTACACCTCCGGGGGACTTTCGAGAGAGAAGATTGCAAAGACGGCGGTGGTTGTTACAAAAGAGGCTGAGGCGGGCGATGATGTTGCGCTAAATGTCATTAAGGTCGCCGCAGAAGAGCTTGCCCTGGGTGTTGTTACCGTGGCGCAAAAACTCTCCATCCAAGACAATGATCTTACCGTTTCATATACAGGAAGTGTCTTTAATGCGGGAGATGTCATTTTGGAGCCTTTCTCACAATATATTAAAAATCAATGCCCAAAAGCCGAGATTATCAAACCAGCACTCCCCACCGTGGGCGGTGGGGTCAGGGTAGCATTTGAAAAACTCGGTATCGATTTTGGGCCAGCCACAGACAATCTTAAAAAAGGACTCAAGACCCAAGGAGGCATTTGATGGAGGGGATCGGACTTAAGGCCTCGGCTTTGGCCGTGGATATAACCCCGCCAGTGGGCTTTCCACTGGGTGGATATATCTTGCGGCAGGGTGTTTCAACGGGCGTCCTCGATCCAATCAAGGTTAGGATTGGATGCATCGCAGACGATGAATCAAAGGTCATAATTGCAGGCTTTGACTGGATTTACATCATGGGCGGTTGGGGCAAAACCCTGCGTGACGATATCGGAGTGGCCCTGAAAATTAATTCCAGAAACGTTATCCTGACTGCAACCCACACCCACTCTGGGCCGGGGATCTTTGGCTCTTCCCATGCTACCAACAATGTCGATGATTTCAGCGAGGAAGAATATCTGGCTGGTGTCTCAAAGAGAATTCTTGAGGCGGTGGTTGAACTCAATTCATCCCTCCAATATGTTAAACTCAAAAAGGGAAAAGAAAAGGTTACACCTTTTGGTTCCCTTGGAGCCAACAGAAACAATCCCAATGGAGCTGTTGATGAGAATATCGTAAATCTCCAATTTGTTGATGACAACGACGAGATGGTTCTCCAGCTTATAAATTACAGTTGTCACCCAACTTCACTGGGGCCAGAAAATCTCCTCTTCTCCGGCGATTTTGTCGGGTATGGTCTTAATCTCCTCGACAGCAAATATGGCGGTACCTCAATCTTTTTGAACGGGTCCGCCGGGGACGTAAGCACCAGATTTACAAGACAAGAAAGGTCGGTGGCGGAGACAGCAAGGTTTGGCAACATCTTCACAGAAGCTATCCACTGGGCAATGATGACGTCGGTGCCCCACTCTGGTGATACACTTAACGTAATATCAAACATGGTGCCGGTGGCATATGTACAGATACCCGGCGACGCAGAATCTGAAAAGATTATTGTGAAGATTGAGGATAAGCTCAAAAAAGCTGAAGAAAATAGTAAAAATGCACTTTCTATAGGAGAGATAAGACGTCTTGAGTCCATCAAAGAGGGGGCATTGGCAAGGCTCTTCATATCGAAACTGGGTGGGCTTGAATCTATCTTTGGTAAGCGAAAGATGGAGGCGGAAGTTCAACTTTTAAAGATTGGGGAGATGGGGATTCTCTTTTTGCCGGGTGAGGTGATGACGAAAACCGCAATTAAGCTAAAAGCTTCAGCGGAGATTCCCCTGATGGTAGCGGGGTACGCAAACGACTATTTTGGCTACCTCGTTGAAGGGGCGGAGGGAGGAAGTGAAGAGTACGAATCTCTTGTTGCATTTCTCACCACCGACTCCATAACCAAAATAGTAAACAGAGCAATAAATATGATTGGAGGAGTAAACCTTTGAATGATGTACTGATACAAAACGGAACTTTAATTACAGAAAACACCTGTCAAAGCGATATGGATGTCCTGTTGTCTGGTGGAAAGATTGCAGAGGTTGGTTCCGACCTTGGTAACAAACCAATTGTCGAAGGGGCAGAGATTGTCAACGGAAAGGGCCTCTACATCTCTCCCGGATTTCTCGACATCCACATCCACGGGGCAATGGGAGAGATGTGCGAGGACGCAAGCACAAATGGCATGGAGATTATCTCCCACGCCCTTGCCAAACACGGAACTACGGCATTTCTTCCCACGGTGGGGGCTTCACCCCACGATAGTACCCTCAAGGTTCTTTCAATAATTTCAGATGCAAAGGAGACCGTAACAGGAGCCGAAATCGTTGGAATCAACATGGAGGGGCCGTACCTCAACCCAAAGTTGGGAGGCGCCCAGAGGATGGACGCCATAAGGAGATACAACGAGGACGAGCTTAAACAATACATTAAAGTCTCAAAGGGACTCTTGACCATCATGGGACTTGCCCCTGAGGTTGAGGGGGGTATGGAGCTTGTTGATAATCTTGTTAAGTCTGGGGTCATAGCCTGCGCTGTACACACCGACGCCACATTTGACGAGACGATAAAAGCAATGAAACACGGGCTTACCCTTACCGGCCACACCTTTAACGCCATGAGGCCCATCCACCACAGAGAGCCTGGAATTATTACAGCATCTCTACTAAACGACACTATCTTTTCTGAGTACATCGCGGACGGCTTTCACACCGCCACCCCCATCATCGAAATAGCATATAGGCTTAAAGGTGAAAAAAAGCTGGTGCTGATTTCAGACTCCGTGGGAGCAATGGGTCTCCCCGATGGCAACTACGAATTTTTCGGGATAAATTGCAAGGTGGCAAATGGTAGGGTTTCCTTGGGCGATTCGGACATCCTTGCCGGAAGCGCAAGCCCGCTTCTTTACGGCATCAAAAACTTACACAAGACTTCAGAAATTCCCCTTGC
This sequence comes from Candidatus Zymogenus sp., assembly GCA_030613285.1. GTDB lineage: Bacteria > Desulfobacterota > Zymogenia > Zymogenales > Zymogenaceae > Zymogenus. Next base: position 6,137 of record JAUWME010000081.1, read on the forward strand.
CCACATCATCAGGATGGCCACCTTAACCCCGGCTGAGGCCATCGGCGTTTCCGAAAAACTGGGGAGCATTGCCGTGGGAAAGGACGCAAATGTCCTGCTTCTAAACAAAGACCTTGATGTCGCTAAAGTCTGGATTCGGGGAAAAGAGTTTAGTTGATATGATCACTTGGTATGAACATTACAAGACAGTTTAATGAGTTAAAAGAAAAGCCCCCGCCTTTGATATGAAAACGGGGGCTTTTTACAAATCCAACACTATTCTATCTAACACATCTATCAGTAGCTAATCTCCATGTCGGACAATGGATACGCCATGCAGGAGTGGATATAATCGTACCACCTGTCAGATTCCCGTATCGGAACCCTGTCGGGCATAAACGCCTTGCCACTGTGAATCTTTGTGCGACAATAGCTGCAATCCCCGCTTCTGCAAACGTATGGCGCTGCGATCGATGCCCTCTCAAGACTGTTTAATATCGGCTCACCAGCCTTGGCGTCGATGGTTTTCTCTCCTCTCACCGTGATTTTAAATGTCGTATCGGGAGAGATATCTTTGGGCCAGCCCGGCTCCTTGGTAATATCCGCAGGCGGGCCGTAAGCCTCCTTTTTTATCCTTCGCCTTGGAACTTTTAGCTTTTCAATCTCCGGCACCACAAAGGAGTACATCAAGTCCGGCCCGCAAAGATAAAATGTCTTGCCTTTAACATCCCCCACAACTTCCTTGATAACATCCGCTGTAATAAACCCCGTCTTGCCGGAATAACCATCGGGTGGTTCTGAAACCACAACCTGATATTTAATATTCAGGTGATTTTTGGCAATCCCGTTAAACTCATCCTCGAAAATAATATCATCAGCAGTGCGGTTTCCATAGATAAGCCAGATTTTGAAATCTTTGTCCCGATCGATAACTTCTTTTATGATAGACCTAAATGGTGTTATCCCCGAACCGCCGCCGATAAACACAAGCTCATTTCCATCGGTCAATGGTTCGTGATAGAAAGAACCTGCCGGCCCCGAAATCTCAAATTCGTCCCCAATCTTTACATCGTCCAGAAGGTAGTGGGACACAAAACCTTCTTCTGCCCTTCGCACCGTTATGTCGTAAAAACCCCGCATATGGGGTGGCGACGAGATTGTGAAGGAGCGTCCTGTCAAGATTTTTCCAATCTTCACCTTCAGGCTGACGTATTGCCCGGCCCGAAACGGCGGCAGATAACCATCTTTTGGTGAGAACCTTATGGTTTTTGTTGTAGATGTCTCCTTAATAATCTCGCTGACCTTTACAGCGATGGACTTTGGGTGGATGAGGCTTACAAAATTCTCCACATAATCTTTGGGGAGTGTAAAGTCTCCATAGACCTGTTTTAATATTTCACGCTCTTGGATGACTTCGTTAAATCCCTCGACGTTGCTCAAAAACTCTTTTATATTCATTTTGGTCTCCTTAACTATTTATTGTGCCCAGGGCTCTACCGCCGGCGATGGATCCTGCCGTAATTGCTGGCTGGAAGCCACCTCCCGGAATTGTCCACGCACTCGCAAAAAATAGGCCGCCTACCGGTGACTTGTGCCTCATTCTTAACAAACCAGAGTCTGAGAGGTAATTGTCAAAACCGTAAATGGCGCCATTTGGATTTCTGGTATAGCGCATATTTGTTACTGGAGTTGCAACCTCGATTACCTCTATGTGTTCCCTAAACCCGGGGAAATTCTTTTCTGCCAATTCAAGCATCCCCTCCGCATATCGGTTTTTCACATCCACGTAACGTTCTGGAGAGATCATGTACCATGGTCGGGCGTATGCCAGAGTTGTCAAAACAACAACTGAGGTGCCCGGTGGCGAAAACTTTGGGTCTGTAACGTTGTAACAT
>JAUWME010000347.1 GCA_030613285.1 Candidatus Zymogenus sp.
ATATTTATATAGGAGTTGGCTGAGGAGCCATTTTCCCTGTCCGTTTCTTATCTTCAACGAGAGGGGAAGGCTTAATGCAAATTCCACAACCCGATGATCGAGGATTGGAACCCTTGCTTCCAGACTTACTCCCATGCTGGCCTTGTCAACCTTCACCAAAATATCATCGGGGAGGTAGCTGACCATATCAAGGTACATAATCATGAGGGAAAAATCGTCAATGTCTGCCCAGAGGTTTTTGTTTGTTGTGATGGATGGGAGCTCCCCAGAGTCCAATACGATAGGCGTTGAGTCGTCCCAGTGAGATACAAGTTTGCTGTAAAGATCGTAAGGGTCTTTGGCGCCCAAAACCTTCGCAAGCTTTTGGACTTTGTCGCCAACATTTCGTTGTTTTAACTTCGAGGGAATAGTTGGGTTAATTGTATTGAAGAATGAGTCCCACGATGAGGGGGATGGTTTTTCAAGGAGCTTTGCGATTTGATTCCTTACTCCTTTGGGCGCCCACCCGATTTTCCTCCAGACCTTCGGTGCCCATAAGTGGCGGTTGTAGCCCCCGAAGAGCTCATCCCCGCCGTCCCCGGAAAGACATACGGTCACTTTTTCGCGCGCTAACTTTGAGACCAAATAGGTGGGAATCTGGGAGGAATCAGAGAAAGGCTCGTCGTAGATGGTGGGGAGGTTCGGAATGACGTCAAGGGCGTCTTTTGGTGTAAGGTAAAGCTCGGTGTGATCTGTGCCCAGATGTTTTGCCACGGCTTTTGCGTCCTTTGCCTCGTTGTAGGCCGCTTCTTCAAAGCCGATGGTGAAGGTCTTTACCGGTCTTGGGGAGTTGGCCTGCATCAATGCTGTAATTGTGGAGGAATCCACCCCGCCGGAGAGAAAGACCCCCAGCGGGACATCCGCAATCATCCTGATCTTTACGGCGTCGCTAAGAATTTTATCCAGAGCGTCAACAGCCTCATCATCGTTCTTTGAAAAAGGATTTTTGTATCCCGCCTCGGCGGTGTCCTTTGGCGACCAATATTGCCGGGGGGTGAATTCACCCATTGGGCCAGTCCCAAAATCTTTGATGGATACAATCGATCCGGGAGGGAGCTTTGAAATCCCCTTGTATATGGAGTAGGGGGAGGGTACGGCGTTTCGCTTTAGGTAGAGCGACAGGACGTCCCTGTCTATCTCGCCATGAAAGTTTGGGTGTGCCTTCAGGGCGCCAAGCTCCGATCCAAAAAGAAAGGTGTTGCCACTCACGCCGTAGTAGAGGGGCTTTATTCCCAGCCTGTCCCTCACAAGGTGGAGGGTTTTCTCTTGGTTGTCCCAGAGGGCAAAGGCAAACATCCCGACAAATTTTGTGATGGCATTTTCAAGACCCAGGATACTTATTGCCTCAAGGATGACCTCGGTGTCAGAATGGCCCCGCCATTTAATGGGATGCCCCTCTTTTTCGAGGTCGTTTCTGATTTCAGCGGAGTTGTAAATCTCGCCGTTGTATGCAATGACAAACCTGCCGTTTTTGGACACCATCGGCTGGTGTCCCTCCATTGAAAGATCGATTATGGACAGACGCCTGAAGCAAAGACCAACCCCAGCCTTGACGTCTGCCCAGACGCCGGAGTCATCTGGTCCCCGGTGAATCATGGTGTCGGACATCTTCTCAAGTATTGAGATGGCCGTATCATTTGTTAGTCCCTTTTGGATCATCCCTGCGAAACCGCACATAAATTTCTATTACCCCAAAATAACCAAAACTATATTATCACTTTTTCAAACGTTTTAGGTAGATATTTCAGATAAATATCTTTGTACATCTCGGAAACAGAGGCGATGGAAAACTGTTCAAGGATTCGCTCCCTGACCGCCTTGCCAATCTCCCCCTTTTTGCTTTTGCTAAGAAGTTCGATCATCTCCTCCCAACCCCTTGCCAAGGCGGCAGGGTCCTTCGGTGGAACTACCCTCCCGGTATCCCCGATGAGTCTGGCGGAATCGCCCAAGTTGGTTGCAACACAAACCACACCAGATGCCATCGCCTCTCCGATTACGTTCGGGGAAGACTCGGTAAAAGATGAGGTCGTGGCGATGTCAAGCCCTGCCGTAATTTCTGGGATGTCGCTCCTGAAACCCATGAGATGAACCTTTTTAATAAGGCCGAGTTTCTTAATCATATCAGAAAGCTCACGATTATCTTTTATGATGTCTTTGCCCACAAGGACAAAATGAACTTTGTCGGATCGCTCTTGTAAAATCGATGCCGCCTTCAAGAAATTTTCGTGATCCTTCATGGGGTGATAGCGGGCAATAAACCCAATAAGAATAGTGTCTTCGTCCAGCCCCAGCTCCTTTCGCAGCCAAGGTCGAGATGCTGGTCTTGGTCTAAATATCTCTGTGTCAAACCCGTTTGGGATGTAGACTCTCTTCTCTTTTGGATAGCCGTATGATTCGTGGTGCTGGGCGCTGACAATGGAGTTATATATAATAGCTGCCGTGGAGTTAGAAAAATACGCCCCGAAGCGAATGAGAAATGCGGTGAGCCACTTTTCCTCCGAAAACCCGTAGACCGCCTGCCTGATGTTCCACAGAACCGGGACGTCTTTTTTGAGAAACTTTGCCGATATGGTTGCAGCCACGTTCCCGTGATACATCCACCCAGAAATGAGATCGGGTTGAATCTCCCTTACCAATTTCACAAGGCGAAAAAAAGAGGTCGGTGTGGGTCTCCCCTGTGCCATCTCCATTGTAACCACAGGGATATTTAGAGCCTCAATCTCTTTGCCAAGATCGTTTTCTCCCATCATGGAGAGTACAACCGGATTGAAGAGGTTACGGTCTGTGGTCTTTAAAAGCTTAAGGAGCATCATCTGTGCCCCGCCAGCGTAAAGACTTGTTACAATATGAAGGATGACTTTTTGTTCCATTTCTGGTAGAATTCCAATAATCCTGATTGGGAGAGCCAATATTTTAATGTCTTAAAGCTATTGTTTAATTTGCAAATTTATAATTTTATTTAAAAGCTGTGATGATGTCAAACAAATAATGGTCTCAGTGATAGTCTCTTTATGTTAAAGATTTTTTGGTATTATAATTTGGAAGAATCAATAAAGTAGTGGACATGGGCGGGTTTTTCTGCGATTTTATATATGGCAACTATTTTTTGAATCTATTTGGGTTTGTGCAACTATACTCGATTTTTTTAAATTGTACCACAACACGTTGCCATCGTGATTACTTGCTATCGTTCTTGCTGTTTTTTCGTACTTATTAGGAGGATCTATTGAGCTGGGTTTATCTCTTTATCGCCATCACCACAGAAGTTGCGGGGACAATATTTTTAAAGCTCTCCGATGGGCTTACAAAAATTGTTCCCATCGTGTCAATGGCCATTTTATACGCTTTGAGTTTCACCTTCTTGGCACTTTGCATAAAAAAGATTGAAGTCAGCGTCGCCTATGCAATCTGGTCGGGGCTGGGGACCGCCCTCATCGCCGTTTTTCGGTATTTCCTCTTAGATGAATAGTTGGGGGCCTCAAAGGTGATCTCGATATCAGTGATCA